>DATLUK010000277.1:0-15639 GCA_035533195.1 Acidimicrobiales bacterium
CGCCTCGGCATAAGCGAAGGCCATCTGGGCCCCGTGGCGGATCATGCCCCGCCATTCCAGGTCCTTGCCCGGCAGGAAGCCCGGCGTGTCCACCAGGGTGATGATCGGCAGGCCGAAGGAATCACAGAAGGTGACGAAGCGGGCCGCCTTCTGGGCGGCGGGGATGTCGATGGTCCCGGCCATCGACTGGGGCTGGCTGGCCACTATTCCGACGGGCTTTCCTCCTATTCGGGCCAGGGCGGTCACGATCTGAGTGGCCCACCGGGGCCGCAACTCCAGGAGGGGTTGGTCTCTGTCCACCACCGCCGCCAGTATCCGGCGCACGTCATAGGAGCCGTTGGCCGCCGCGGGTATGACCTCGCGCAACTCGGGCGCCCGCCGGCTGGCGGGGTCGGAACTCGCCCGCCGCGGCGGCAGCACGTCGGCATGAGGAGGGAGGAAGTCCAAGACGTCCGTCACCAACTGGGCGGCGTGGTCGGTGTCCTCGGCTTCCAGGGCGGCCACGCCGGTCCGGCGGGCGTGGATGTCGAGACCGCCCAGGCGTTGGAAATCGATGTCCACGCCGGTCATCTCCCGGACCATCGCCGGCCCCGAGACGAAGGCGTAGCTGTCTGCCGTCATGACCACTATGTCGGCCAGGCCCAGGAGGAGAGCAGGGCCGGACACGGCCGGGCCCTGACAGACGAGAACCACCGGCACGATCCCCGAGCACGTGGTCAGCTCACGGGCGGCTCTTCCCCAGGCGTGCAGAGCTTCGATTCCGTGGCCCACCGAGGCACCCCCCGAGGCCAGGTATCCGACCAGGGGAAGGCGCTGGCGCAGGGCGGTGGATGCGGCCACGGCAATGGTCTCGCTGTCCGACGGGGTCAGGCTGCCGGCGGCCAGGCTGGCGTCGATGCGCACCACTACGGCGTCATTGCGACCCAAGCGCTCGACGGCGGCGGAAGTGCACCCTTTGACGCCCCCCCGCAGCACCAGTGATGCCGTCATCCCTGCCGACCTTATAGGGTCATCCGTCGTGCTGAGCAGGCTGAGCCGGACCCTCGAGGGCCGGGTGGCGTTGGTGACCGGAGCGGCCAGCGGCATGGGCCGGGCCACCGCCTACGTGCTGTCGGATCTGGGCGCCCGGGTGGGCCTGCTGGACCGCTCCGAGTCCGTGACCGAGGCGGTCTCGGCCATCAAGGCCGACGGTGGAGTGGCGGCCGGCTGGGAGTTGGACGTCACCGATGCCGACGCCTGCGCCCGGGTGGTGGAGCAGGCCCGTCGGCAGCTGGGGTCGGTGGACGTCCTGATCAACAATGCCGGGGTGAGCTTTCCCGCTCCCATCGATGCTCCTGACTTCGACCAGTCCTGGGACGCCACCCTGGCCGTCAACCTGACGGCCTACGCCCGTATGGTGAGGCTCTGTCTGGACGACCTGACCCGAGCGGGGGAGGGCAGGGTGGTCAACGTCGCCTCCACGGAAGGACTGGGGGCTACGGGCTTCATCTCCGCCTACACGGCCAGCAAGCACGGAGTCATCGGGCTGACCCGTTCTCTGGCTGTCGAGCTCGGCCGGCGCGGGATGACCGTCAACTGCGTCTGTCCCGGGCCTATCCACACCGGGATGACGGCCATCATCTCGGACGAGGCCAAGGAACGCTTCGCCCGGCGGCGCGTGCCCCTTCGGCGCTACGGGGACCCCGAGGAGGTCGCCCAGGCCATCGCCTCCCTGGTCCTGTCGGCGGCTTCCTACATAAACGGCGCGGTACTGGCGGTCGACGGCGGCCTCACTGTCCAGAACACCTGACTCCCCGGCGGGCGCCCCGGCGGGCGCTCTGCGAGCGCTGCGGGCTTTTCTCTTTCCGACCGACCCGCGGCTCAAGACGGCGTGGCGGGTCGCCCGGGTCATCATCGGGCTCGGTCTGGCCGTGGTGGCGGTGGTCGTCCTGCTCGGGCGCAAAGGAGAGCTCTCCGGGTCCGCCGCCTCCTTCCGCCACATCCGGCTCTGGTGGCTGGCGCCATCGGTGCTGGTGGAGGCGGTGTCGATGGTCTGCTTCGCCCGCACCTTGGGCCGGCTTCTGGCCGAGGGCCAACATCGGCTCCGGCCCCGGCCGGTACTGGCCATCACCCTGGCCTCCAACGCCATAGCCAATTCGCTGCCGGCCGGTCCGGCCTTCGGCGCCGCCTACGCCTATCGGCAGATGCGGGACCGCGGCGTGCCCGAGATAGTGGCCGGCTGGGCCATGCTCGCGTCGGGGGTGCTGGCCGCCGCAGCCCTGGCCGCCATGGCCGCGGTCGGAGTGGCCGCAGCCCTTGATCAGAGCACCGATCTCGACCTGTTCGGGGTCACGCTGGGGACGGTGGTGGTATCGATCGTCCTGCTGGGGCTGCTTCGCCGTCCCGGACTGTTGGCCGGCCTGATGGGTGCCGGCGCCGGGGTCACCCGTCGCCTGTTCGGACGCCCCGCCGAGCCGGGCCAGGTGGCTGACAGGATCCGGGCTCGTCTGGCCGTGGTCACCCCGGGCTGGCCGGGACTGTCCGCCGCCTTCGGCTGGGCTCTGGGCAACTGGGGATTCGATCTGTCCTGTCTGATCTTTTCCTTCTTGGCCGTGGACGCGGCGGTGCCGTGGCGGGGCATCCTGCTCGCCTACGGCGCCGCCCAGTTGGCTTCCAACCTCCCCATCACCCCCGGGGGGTTGGGTGTGGTCGAGGGCAGTCTGACCATCGGCCTGGTGGCCTACGGAGGGGCGGAGGCGTCCACCGTCGCCGCCGTTCTGGTCTACCGGGTGTTGAGCTTTTGGTTGCCCCTGCTGATCGGATGGGCGGTGGCTGGAGTCCTCGCCCTCCAATCCCGCCGATCCGAAATGCGGGAGGGCGGGGCGGATGTCAGAGTGATGGAGGTGAGTGGATGACCCGGTGGCCGGTGAGCCCAGGCCGCCGTCTGGTGGCTGCCGGCCTCCTGGCCGTCTCCCTGGCCGGTTGCTCGGCCCGGGGAGCATCGCTGGGCACCACGTCGAGCCCGTGCTTCCATGCGCTGCCCGCGGCCGCCGCCGCCGTCCATGGCCAGGGCTCCTTACTGGGCGTGCGCCTGGTTGACGCCAGCCGGCTGCGCCGCCGGGTCCCGGCCGTGGCGACGCTCGGAACCACCAAGCTCTGCATGGTGGCCTACCAGGGGACCTTCCTCCCGGCCCACGTGTCCCACCCGCTGGTGAACCATGGGGGTCGATTTGCTGTGGTGGCGGTGAACCAGGCCGGGACCAAGGTGCTCGGCACCCTTCTGCTCAACCGCCTTCCCCTGGCTTTCCGCCACAGCATCTGAGTCCCCTGGACGGACCCGTTGTTTTGGGGGTACCTGCGGCACCGGCTCGTCGGTACTCTCGTCGGCTATGGAGCCGGTACAGAAGGTCGACCGCGTCGAGCGGGTCACCAACCTCCTGCTGGTCCTCCTCGACGCCAAGGTTCCCCTCACCCTCGAGCACATCGTTCACACCGTGGGCGGCTATCCCGAAGGTCACGACGCCTATCGCCAGGCCTTCGAACGGGACAAGCGCCTGTTGCGCGAGCAGGGGGTCAACGTCTGCGTGGAGGAAGTCCCGGGCCGGGACGTGTCGGGCTACCGGGTTGATCCCGGGGAGTACTACCTACCCGACCTGGGGCTGACCCTCGAAGAGCAGCAGGCGCTGAACCTGGCCCTGGCCGGGGTGTTGATGGACGACCAGGTCGGCCAGGGAGCGGCGTGGAAGCTGGGGGTAGCTGAGTCGCTCCGCTCGGTCCAGACCACCCCGCTGGCCGCCCTGCCTTCGGCTCCGGCCTTACCCGTTCTGCACGAGGCCATCCGGGCCCGACTGGCGGTCAGCTTTCGCCACCGTGGCGCCACCCGGACCATCGAGCCCTACGGGCTGCTCTTCCGCCGCGGCTTCTGGTACGTGGCCGGCCAGGACCGGGACCGCCAGGCCGTGCGGTCGTTCCGCATCGACCGGATCGAGGCCATGCCCGTGATCCTCGAGGGTCAGGGCTTCGAGCCTCCCGCCGACTTCGATCCGGCCGCCGCCTTCCCTGAGGACGCCTGGCTCATCGGGGAGGGCCAGGCCGTGACCGCCCGGGTGCGGGTGGACCCGGTCCATGCCGGCATGGTCGAAGCCGAGCTCGGGTCCACGGCGGTGGTGGTCAGGAACGACGACGGGTCGGTGGAAGTCGAACTGTCGGTGGTCAACGTGGATGCCTTTCGCTCCTGGCTCTTCGGCCTGCTCGACCACGCCGTGGTGCTCTCTCCGGAGTCGCTGCGGGCCGAGGTGGTCGCATGGCTCCAGGCCCTGGGCACAAAGTGAGCCCGCAGTTGACGGTCGAGGCGCGCCTGCGCCGCTTGCTGGCCGTCCTGGCCTGGCTCAGCCGCCGCGGAGCGGGCACGGCCCGCATAGCCGAGGTGGCCGCCCGTTTCGGGATGACCGAGGCCGAGGTCGTCTCCGAACTCGAGCTGGCCGCTTGCTGCGGCCTGCCCCCCTATTCCCCCGATCAGCTGATGGAGCTGATGGTGGACGAGGACGAGGTTCAGGCCGACCTCGGCCCCGAGCTCTCCCGGCCCCGTCGTCTGAGCCCGGCCGAGGGCTTCACCTTGGCCGCCTCGGCTCGGGCCATCCTGGCCGTCCCGGGCTCGGACCCCGATGGCGTCCTGGCCAGCGCCTTGGCCAAGTTGGAGGCGGTACTCGGCCACCGGGAGAGCGTAAGCATCTCGCTGGACGACCCGCCCCTTCTGGAGTTGGTGCGACGGGGCACCGACGGGTCGGACCAGTTGCGGATCACGTACTATTCGGCTTCTCGCGACGAGGCCAGCGACCGGGTGGTTGATCCATATCACGTGTTCTCCAGCGGGGGCTTCTGGTATCTGGATGCCTGGTGCCACCGTTCCGGGGCCCTGCGTCACTTCCGGGTCGACCGCATCGAGGCAGCCGAAGTGACCGGGGAGAGCTTCGTCCGGCCCGAGGGTGGGCCGCCTGTCACCGTGGTGGCGCCCGGCCCGGAGACCCAGACGGCCACCGTGGTGCTGCCCTCAACCGCCGCCGCCCTGCTGGAATCCCTTCCGACGGTGAGCGTCAGCGAGGAGGCCGACGGCAGATTGCGGGTGGTCCTGCCCGTCGGTGGTGAAGCCTGGCTGGCCCGACTCCTGCTGCGGGCCGGAGCTGGTTCCGAGGTTCTCGAACCCCGCGAGCTGGTTGGCGCCGGGGTCCGGGCCGCCAGCTCAGTGCTAGCCGGCTACGGCTAGGCCGTCTCTGTCCGCCCGTCTCAGCCGCCGGTCGAGGAAGGCCACCGCCTCATCCCAACGGGCCCGGGCCAGGGCCAGGGCCAGGCGGGCATCGCTGGCGACATAGCTGGCCAGGTCCTCGGGCGAGAGCTGGTGGATCCGGCTGCGGTCCACCTCGATGGCGGCCAGGCCCCGGCGGGCGGCCACCGCTTTGAGGGCCAGGGAACCCTCATTCTCCCCGGCCAGGGCCCGATAGGCGAGATAGGCGTCGAGGTGGTCGTGTCGGTGCCACGAGGCGCGGTAGAAGCCGGCATGGCCGGGCAGGGGAGCGTGGAAGCGGGCGATGCCGGGGTCCAGGCTCAGGCGCAGCCCGAGCCGGAGTCCATGGCGGCGGGCCCGGTCGGCCAGGAAGGGGAGGTCGAAGCCCGAACCGTTCCAGGTCACGATCACGCCGGGGGCCAGTAGTCCGAGGATCAAATCGACCTCCCGGAGTATCCGGGTTTCGGGCCCGCGGATCACGGTCACCCCCGAATCTGAAGCCAGGGCCACGGCCAGGACCGGGCTGGTCCGGGGGTCGAGTCCGCCTTTGGAAGTGTCCGTCTCGATGTCGAGCCCGTAGGCGGCGGTCACGGAGCTCAGGGTACGACGGGCCTGTCACAGCCAGGCGGATCCCCTGGATCTCCGATGTCGAGCATGAAAAACTATGAAAACTAATGATAAGGGTTATCAGGCTTGGGCTGGGGACTGAGCGCTACTACCTGGATCCGGTGGCGGCCGGATGGGAGGCGCCGGGCCGCTGGGTGGGAGCGGGCGCCGCCGCCCTCGGCCTTCGAGGCCCTGTCGAGGCCGCCGACCTGAGATCCGTCCTGGAGCTCACCCACCCGACGGAGGGGAGGGCCCTGCGCAGGGCCAGCTCGATCCGGGCCTACGACCTCACCGTGAGCGATCCGAAATCGGTGTCGGTGACCTGGGCACTCGGATCCCCGGAGACGGCCACGGCCGTGGTGGCAGCGAGGGACGCCTCGCTGACCGCCACTGTCGGCTACCTGGAGACCCACGCCTGCCGGGCCGGGGGGGGGATGCCTACCGCTGGGATGGTCGGGGCCGCCTTCGTTCATCGCACCAGCCGGGCCGGGGACCCGCACCTGCACACCCACCTGTTGGTCGTGAACCTGGCCGGACCGGTCGGCCCGGGTCGGTGGGGCGCCCTGGATGGCCTGGTCCTGGTGGCCCAGGCCCGCACGGCCGGGTATCTGTACCAGGCCGACCTGCGCCATCAGATCTCCCGGAGTCTCGGCCTGGGCTGGGGCGACGTGCGCTACGGGGTGGCTCAGCTCAGCACCATCAGCCCTGAGCTGCGGGACCTCTTCTCCCAACGGCGGGCCCAGGTGGAGGAGGGCATGGCCCGCCATCACGGAACCAGTTCGGCGTCAGCCCGCTTGGCCGCCCTGGTCGATCGGCCCGAGCGGGACGGGTCGCACTCCGCCACGGTCATGGCGCCGGCGTGGAGGCGGCGGGCGGAGGAGGTGGGTCTTATGCCGGCCAGCTTTGGGGGACCGGCCCCGGCCGACGTCCGTCGGCTGTACTCGATGGGCACCGCCGGCCCGCCGGCTCGCCCGACGCCCGCCCCGACCGCGCCGGCCCTGACCGCGCCGGCTCCCGCCGACCTGGGTCTCGACGGCATGTCCAGCTTCTCCCGGGCCGATCTGCTCGAGGCTCTGAGCGCTGCGGTCCGCCACGGAGCCCCCCTCGGCTGGATCGAGGCCAAGGCAGACCGCATCCTGGCCTCACCGGGGACGGAGAGGATCACCGAGCGGGCGCCCCTTCGCCGTCGGGACGTGATGAGGCGAGGGGGCATCACCGTGCCCATCCCGACCGAGGAGGCCCGGTGGCGGACGCCGACCGCGGCCCGGGCCGAGGAGGCCCTGGCCCGGGTGGCCCTACGGCGAATCGACGCTGGCTTCGCCACAGCCCCCGCCTCCTCCTTCACCCGGGGCCTGGATGAGGAAGCGGCCGGCGTGGTGGCCGCGCTCACCGCCAGCGGAGCGGGTGTCGAGTTGGTGGCGGGGGGACCCGGCGCCCGGCTCGACGGCGTCCTGGTCGCCGCTCACCGGGCGTGGACCTCAGTCGGCCACCGGGTGGTGGTGGCGGCCCCGGATGCGGCTACCCGAGCCCGGGTTGAGGCGGCCGGCCTGCCAATCACCGACACCGGGAGGCTCGATGAAGGTCTCGCCCGGCTCCGACGGCCGATGCCCGACACGGTCATCGTGGTGCTGGGAGCCGAGTCGACACCGGCGCCGGTCCTGGCCCGCCTGGCCGAATCGACCGACCGGTCGGGGGCCAAGCTGGTCCTGGTGGGTGATCCGGGCCCGCTCCGGGACGTGGACCGGGCCGGCGCCTGGAGGTCAGCCGAGGCAGCCGTGGGCGCCCGGGTCCTGAGCCGGACCCCCGTACCCCTTGAGCTGGAGCCGAAGCAGGTTGAGATGGCCGCCGGGCGCCTGTCGCCCTGGCTGGTCATGGCCCCGACTCCCGAGGCGGCCCGCGATCGCCTGGTGGCCGACTGGCTGAGCGAAGGGCCGGCGGCGGCCATGGTCGCCAGTCGCCGGGCGGATGTGGACGATCTCAATCGTCGGGCCCGGCGGCTGCTGGTCCAGCAGGGTGAACTCGGGGAGCGCCTCGGCGTCCCGGCTCGACCCCTGGCCCGGGCCGGAGAGCGGCTGGTGGTGGGAGGGGCCGGCCCGACAGCCCGACGGCTGGGCCTGCGTCCGGGGACGCTCATGACCGCCGCGGCCGATGGGATCAGGCTCGATAGCGGGGACCGATTGGATCCGGCGCTGCCTGCCGACCTCGACCTGCGCTACGCCTACGCCCGGACGCCCTACCAGGCCTGGCGATCAGGAGCCACCAGCCTCCTGGTGCTCGGCCCGCCTCCCCCCGCCGGCCGTCGCCCCCCCGGCTCGGTCACGTATTACACAGTCGGCCCGGACCGGGCCGCAAAGGACACAGTCGGCCCGGACCGGGTGTGGGCGGCGGCCGCCCACCTCGACCGCCGTGAGCAGGAACTCAGCGCCGCCGCTCCGCAGCTGGGCCGCCAGCGCCTCGATCGCGGCCTGGAGCGGGCCTGACTCCAGCCTCCCGAGCCCGGGGCGGGGTAGCCAAGGCCACCCAGCCGGCCCGGGCGTCGGTATCCACCAGCAGGGCGGCTCCGGGCCGACCCCTCCGTATCTCCTCCGGCGTGAGGCGGGCCTGGCGCCGGGTGGACCAGCTCCGGGACCGGCGCAGGCCGCTCCGGCTGGTGGAGGCCACTCTCACCTCCTGCTCGCCACACAGGCGGGACAGGGCCTCGAGCGTCGCCCCGTCGGCCACCCCGGGCAGGACGAGCTTGGCCCCGAACGTGGTCATGAACCCGTCGGCGGCCCTTCCCCAGCGGGCCCGGGCCTGTGAGAGGTCCTGGAAACAGGCCAGGGTCAGGACTCCCTGTCCGCCCCCTTCGCTGACCAGGGCCGGCAGCTCGGGCAAGGGAGCGATGTTGGACGCCTCGTCCAGAGCCAGCAACACGTGGGAGCCCGACTCCAGCCCGTAGCGGGCGGCCCGGATCTGGTCGACCAGCCCGGCCACCAGTGGCGCTACCTCTTTCTGGTGTTGTCCCGGGGCACAGATATAGACGGTGTCCCCGGAGCCGACGAAGGTGACCGGATCGAAGTTGGGCGCCTCCGTCGTCCGGAGGGCGGCGGTGGTCCGGTAGCCGGCCAGGGCGCCGGATGCCGTGGACCAGATCCCGCTCTGCTCCCGCTCCTCGGTGGCCGCCACCCCCATGAGAAGGTCGAGGGCCTGGCTCGCTCCGACTGCCTCCAGAACGCTGCGGGCCGGCTCCACCCGTCGGCGGTGGACGGACTCGACCACCGAGGCCATCCCGGCTTTGGACAGGGCGGCGGCGTGGAGGACCGGGGCGAGCAGGGCCTCCGCCCTTTCGGCCCAGTGCACGGCGTCGCCGCCCCGGTCCCGGACCGTCCCGACCAGGGTGGATGTGGCCCGGACGGCGTCGTCCCAGTCGGCGGCGGCGTCCACCAGCGACCAACGCAGCGGCTCCACCCCCGGTGGAGGCTCGACAGTGCCGGTGGGGTCATAGAGCCAGCAGCGGCCTTTGGTCCTGCGCTGGTCCAGGGTGAGGGCGAGGACGTCCGTCTTGGTCGAGGTGGATACCACCGGGCCGGAAGCGGCCAGCACATTGGGTGCGACCACGCCCCGCGTCTTGCCTGAGCGGGGTGGACCCAGGACGAGCAGGCCATGCTCGGGACGGGTCATGACCCACCCGCCCTCGGCGCGGCCGATGACCAGCCGCGCCCCGGCCTTCTGCCCCATGGCGCAATGCTGACGCGTGCGGCCTAAGTTGAACAGAGCCAAAAGGGGGATGTTTTGCGAGTACCGCTGTGCATAGGTGACTTCCTGGAGAGGGCCGAACTGGCCTACGGGGACCGGCGGGCTGTGGTCGATGAACCCGGCGGGCCCGGCGGGTGGGACCGGCTCACCTACTCGCAACTGGCCGCCCGGGCCCGGGGGATGGCCATCGCCCTGGACCGCATGGAGGTCGAGCCGGGCGAGCGGGTGGCCTTGGTCAGTCCCAATTCGGCCCGCTTCCTGGCTTCCTTCTTCGGGGTCAGCGGCTACGGGCGGGTGCTGGTGCCGATCAACTTCCGCCTCAACGCCGAGGAGGTGGCCTACATCGTCGAGCACTCGGGGGCCCGGGTGCTCCTGGTCGATCCGGAGTTGGACGAGCCGCTGTCGGCGGTCACGGCCCAGGAGCGCATCGTCCTGGACGGCAGCCAGGATGCAGAGCTCTTTGCCGAAGCGCCGCCGGGCGCCGTGCCTCGGGCCTGGACGCCGGACGAGGAAGCCAGCTGCTCGATCAACTACACCTCGGGCACCACCGCTCGGCCCAAGGGCGTGCAGCTGACTCACCGGAACTGCTGGCTCAACGCCACCATCTTCGGCTGGCACACGGGAGTCACCGATCGGGACGTGCTGTTGCACACCCTGCCCATGTTCCACTGCAACGGCTGGGGGATGCCCTATGCCGTCACGGCCATGGGTGGGCGTCATGTCGTGCTGCGCAAGGTGGACGGGGAGGTCATCCTCTCCCGCATCGAATCCGAAGGCGTGACCCTGATGTGCGGAGCCCCCGCCGTGGTGGTCGCCGTTCTGGATGCCGCCGCGATTCGCCGCAGTGAGGGCCGTCCGATCCCCGGAGCCGAAACCGTGCGCATCGTGGTGGCCGGAGCGCCACCCCCCTCGGCGGTGATCGAGAAGGTGGAGACTGAACTGGGTTGGGAGTTCATCCAGATCTACGGCCTGACCGAGACCGCCCCCCTCCTCACCATCAACCGCCGACCCGAGGAGTGGGACGATCTCGAGGCAGGGGAGCGGGCCCGCCTGCTGTCCCGTGCCGGGGTGCCGGCCGTAGGTGTGCGGATGTCGGTTGATGCCGAAGGCGAGGTGATGGCCCGGGCCAACCACGTCTTCGAGGGCTACTGGAACCAGCCCGAGGACAGCGCCCGGGCCCTGGAGGGAGGCTGGTTCCACACCGGTGACGGTGGCTTCCTGGACGGCGCCTACACGGTGATCTCGGACCGGAAGAAGGACGTGATCATCAGCGGGGGCGAAAACGTCTCGTCCATCGAGGTGGAGGACTGCCTCTACCAGCATCCCGAAGTGGCCGAAGTGGCCGTCATCGGCGTGCCCGATGAGAAGTGGGGAGAGACGGTCAAGGCCCTGGTGGTCACCCGGCCGGGTGCGGCGGTGGAGGAGGCCGAACTGATGGAGTTCTGCCGGGGTCGCATGGCCCACTACAAATGTCCGACATCCATCGAGACCCGGGAGTCCCTGCCCCGCACCGCCACTGGCAAGCTGCAGAAGTTCAAGCTCCGTTCGCCCTACTGGGAGGGCCGGGAGCGCCAGATCAACTAGCGCCAGATCAACCAAGCGCCAGATCAACCAAGCGCAGCTGAGCGCCCGCCGCCGGGCAGGACTGGAGACAGGACCTATGACCAAGGTCAGGATCGGCTTCGGGCTGGGAACGGGTGTCTTCGAGGCGTCTGCTTTCGCCGATCTGGTGGATGGCCTGGAGGAGTCCGGCTTCGACTCCCTCTGGCTGTCGGAGCGTGTCACCGGTCCGACCCTCGATCCCCTGATGGCCCTGGCCGTGGCCGCCGGCCGGACCCGCCGATTGAAACTCGGGACCAGCGTGCTGGTTCTGCCCGGGCGCAACCCGGTGTTGCTGGCCAAGGAACTGGCCACCCTGGACCGGCTCTCGGGCGGGCGCCTGCTGCCCGCTTTCGGTTTGGGCACGGCGCAGGGCTCGGAGCACCAGGCCTTCGGTGTGCGCCGGGAGGAGCGGGCGGCCATCTTCGATGAGGCCCTGCCCCTCATCCGCCGCCTGTGGACCGAGGACGAGGTGACCCATCACGGCGCCCGCTTCCAGCTGGAGAAGGTAACGGTGCTGCCCCGACCGATGCAGAGCCCGCCGGACGTCTGGCTGGGCGGGCGGGCTCCCAGCGAGCTGCGCCGGGTCGGGCGCCTGGGCGACGGCTGGCTGCCCAGCTTCTGTACCCCCGAGGAAGCGGAGGCGGGCCGGTCGGCGGTGGAGGAGGCGGCTGCAGCCGCCGGCCGCTCCATCGACCCGGAGCACTGGGGTGCCCTGGTCCTGTTCTGCGCCGGCCCTCTCCCCGAAACTCTGGGCGCCGCTCTGGCCGCCCGGCGGCCCGGCCGCGACCCCGGCGAAGTAATCGCCGCCGGACTCGATCGCCTCCCTCCCCTCCTGGAGGCTTTCGTGGTCCGGGGCTTCTCCAAGCTGGTCGTCGTCCCGGTGGGAGCCGCCTCGGGCGAAATAGTCAAGGGCCTGGCCGACCTGGCCGGCGCGGTGTTGGACATGCAGACCTCGTCCCGACCGGCCGCCGTCGCTCTCGAGGGCTGACCCCGCCGCCACCTCAGCCGGCGGCCGCAGCCAAGGCCCGACCCCGCCGCCGGCTCAGCCGGCGGCGGTGCCGTGGTTGGCCACTCCCCGGGCGGCGGCCCGGAAGACGTTGTCCCAGCCGTCGTAACTGGCCTCCATGTCGGACAGGTCAGTGAGGGCGGCTTGGGTCTGACCGCTGCCGGCCGGGTCGCCCGCCGAGTCCCGGAGGCGCCCCGCCGCCAGGCGGACGATCGCCCAGGTCAGCTGGTCCTCGGTTGCCCCGGTTTCGGCGGTGGCGTCGGTCAGGGCCTCCTCAGCGGCGTCGAACTGACCGAGCTGGGCCCGGGCAAAGGCCCGGCCGACGGCGGCCAGGACCCGGTCCCGGTAAGTGCCGGCCGGCTCCCAGCTCACGGCCAGCGCCGCCGCCTCCAATGCCGCTTCGGGTCGCCCGACGGCGGCCAGGGCCATCGCCCGGGTGGCATAGAGGTTGGGGGCGGCGCCTTTGAGGGCCGTGCCCTCCAAAGCGGTGCCGTCCGCCTCCACTTCCAGTTGGGCGAGCGCATCTTCGGGCCGTCCGGCCTGGAGCAGGGTCAACCCCCGGGCCACCCTCAGCTCCACCTCGGTGGCGACGGCCTCCGGTCCTATCTCGTCCAGGGCCGCCGAGGCGGTCTGCCAGTCCCCGGCGTGAAGGGCCACCAGGGTGGTTAGCACCTGTCCGACATGGGGCTCCATCCCCAGCTTGGGACTCTCCCGGGAGAGGACCAGCGCCTCGCCCGCATAGCGGCGGGCCTCACCGACCTGGCCCGACGCCGCCAGCGCCCGGCTCAGTACGCCGAGGGAGCGGAGCAGGCCCGTCGCGTCCCCGATGGCGGTGAAGGTCGAATGGGCGTCCCGGCCGAACTCGACGGCCGATTGCACCCGGCCCTGCCAGAGTCGGAGTAGGCCGAGGAGCACGACCACCATGGCGTGGGCCCATCGGTCGCCACGGTCCCCGGCATCGTCGACTAGGCCCAGAGCCAGCGCCTCGGCTTCATCGCGCCGACCCTGGGTGAGGCGGATGTAGCCGAGTAGTCCTTTGACCCATCCGTCGCCGCCGGCATCCCCTGCGGCCCGGAAGGCAGCCGAGGCCTCACCCAGCCGGTCCTCGGCTTCGTCCAGGCGCCCGGCGGCGAAGGACACCCACGACAGGGTCCAAAGCGCCCACGCCTCGTCCCGACGTCGTCCGAGCTCCCTGGCGATGCCGAGCGCCTTCATGAGCTGGTCCTCGGCTTGGACCACGTCACCGGACAGGAAGCTGGTCATGCCGGCGCCGCGCAGGGCGTATCCCTCGCCCTCCAGGTCCTGTCGGCCCCGCCACAGGTCGAGGGCCAGCGACAGGCTGGCGGCGGACTTCTCCAGCTCGCCTTCGGCTTGCTCGAGGTATCCGAGCAACGTGACGACGGTGGGCCGGCCGGCCTCGCTGTCGGCCTCGATCAGGACTTCGAGGTCCCGGCGGGCGGCGGCCAGCTCCCGCATCTGGATACGGGCCTGGGCCCGGTCCATGAGGACGGGGTGCAGGAGGGCGGCGTTGTCCGGTGGAATCAGCTCAACGGCGCGATCGAGCATCCGCTCCGCGGAGAGGAGCAGTTCCCGGCCCAGAGCCCAACCCGCCGCCCGGCGCAGGGCACCCACGGCTACTGCCACCGCATCGGCGGGCACGCCGGTGACCGGGCCGATCTCGTTGGTCAGGCCGGCCGCGGCGGCAAAGTGATGAGCGACCTGCTCGAGGAACTCGTCCCCACGCTTGGCCTTGGAGGAGACATCGCTGATCCACGTGGCCAAGTTCCAGTGGCGCCGCGATCGCTCCGATTTGGTGAGGATCTCGTAGAGGACCTCGCGCACCACGTCGGAGCGGAACTCCCATCGGGTGGCTTCGACCTTGAGCAGATCACGGGCGACCACCTCGGTCAGCGCCCCTTCGATGGTCTCGATGCCGCGCGACCGGGCTAGGGCAGCCAGCGACCGGGTGGTCCCGCTGCGGCCCACCACCGAGGCGTCCTCCAGGAGAGACCTCTCGCCAACTGGCAGGGAGTCCAGCCGGGCGGCAACGATCCCCCTGAGGGTGACGGGTAGATCCCCGCTGACGCCGGGCCGTGCGGTACCGGTGGCCTCGTCCTCGATCAGGGCCACCAGCTCCTCGAGGAAGAACGGGTTGCCGCCGCTGCGGTCGGTGAGGTTCTCGATCAGCTCGGCACTGCGGCCGTCGTCGGAGCCGTCGGGCAGGGCGTCCTCGATCAGCAGCTGGGCCAGCCGTCGGGCGGCCTCTCTCTCCAACGGGTCCAGGCGCAGGGTCACCAGGTTGTGGCGCCCCGAGGGCGGTGACCATCCCAGGGTCAACTCGGGCCGAGCGGTGAGCAACAGGACCACCGGAAGTCCGTTCAGGCGATCGAGCTGTCCTCCGATCAGATCCAGCACCAGCTGGTCGGCCCAGTGGACCTCGCGCAGGACGACCACCAGCGGCTGGCGGCGGGCGAGGCCCGCCATCAAGAAGTGGAGAGCCCTCTGAGCCTCCTGCCTGGCTCGTTGCGGATCCACGTCGGGCAGGGCGTCTTCATCGCCCAGCAGGTGCATCAGGCCACTGGCGATCTGGACCGCCTCTTCCTCCCGGCCGGCTCCCAGCAGGTCGCTGACCGTGCTCAGGGTCTTCCCCTCGGCCGAGGAGGACGGATCCCCGATGTCGATGTCGCAGGCCTGACGAACCGCTTCGGCCACCGGCCACCATGGATTGGCCTCCCCGTAGGGGACGCAACGGCCCTCGAGGACGAGCGCGCCGTGCTCCATCCGGGCCCAGCCGGTCAACTCTTCGACCAGTCGCGACTTGCCGACGCCGGCTTCGCCCAGGATCACGCTGAGGGCGGGACGCCGGCGCCCGAAGGCGGTGGCCACCGTGTAACGGAGGAGTCCGACCTCTTCATCACGTCCGATGAGCGGCGCGATGGCCCGCCGGGGCCGCTGGCCCGGGGGAGTGAGCGACTCCACCGCCTCCCAGACGGGCACCGGCTCCTCGCGACCGCGCGCCAGCTGCAGGCCAAGATCGTTGTACCTCACCACTGAAGAGGTGCCGGCATAGGTGGTCTCACCCACCACCACCGAGCCGGGTCGGGCCATGGTCTGCAGCCTCGACGCCACGTTCACCACATCTCCCATGGCCGTGTAATCCCCGCCGGCCCGGATGGCACCGACGAGGACCTCGCCCGTGTTGATCCCGACCCGAAGCTCCAAACGCTGCCCGGCCCCTCCACTCATCGAGCGGATGGTCTGTTGCATCTGCAGGCCGGACCGGACGGCTCGCTCGGCATCATCCTCATGGGCCACCGGGGCGCCGAAGAGGGCGATTATGGCGTCGCCCACGACCTTGTCGACGCGGCCTCCGAAGCTGGTCACGTCGGCGGCCAGGGCGGCAAAGCACCCGTCCACCAGGTTCTTGACC
>DATLUK010000278.1:0-3318 GCA_035533195.1 Acidimicrobiales bacterium
CCAGGAGCCCACCCCGGGCACGTACCTGTAGAATCACATGTCTGTAAGTAATCCACAGGGCCTGTGGATTACGGCCGAGGGGAGGAGAGTGAGCGGAGGGTCCGCATCAGGCCAGGGCTCATTCGCCCACCTGCATCTGCATACCGAGTTCTCCATGCTCGACGGCGCCGCCCGGGTCGATCAGGTGGTGGCCGCCGCCGTGGCCGACGGACAACCTGCCATCGGGATCACCGACCACGGGAACATGTACGGCGTTCTGGACTTCTACCGGGCCTGCAAGGCCGAGGGGGTCACGCCGGTCATAGGCACCGAGGCCTACATGGCCGCCGACAGCCGCTTCGAGCGTCCGAGCCGGCGGGGCCGGGTGGACGATAACGGCGGGGAGGGGGACCAGGGCCAGAAGCTGTACTACCACCTGACCCTCCTGGCCGAGACGACCCAGGGCTACCGGAACCTCATGAAGCTCTCCAGCGACGCCTACCTGGAGGGCTACTTCTACAAGCCGAGGGTGGACTGGGAGCTGCTGGAGCGCCACCACGACGGCATCATCGCCACCACCGGGTGCCTGGGCGGGGTCGTGCTCCAGGCCCTACTGCGGGGCGACCGGGAGGGCGCCACCAAGCTGGCCGCCCGGCTCCAGGACATCTTCGGGCGGGACAACCTCTTCGTGGAACTGCAGGACCACGGGCTGGCCAAACAACAGCAGACCAACCCGGATCTGATCGAGATCGCCCGGCGTATTGGCGCGCCGCTGCTGGCCACCAACGACAGCCACTACACCAATCGGGAGGACGCCGTCTCTCACGACGCCCTGCTCTGTGTTCAGACAGGCGCGTCCATCGATGACCCGAAGCGATTCAAGTTCGTAGGCAACGAGCACTACCTCAAGACTGCGGCCGAGATGCGCTCGTTGTTCGCCCACTGGCCCCAGGCCTGTGACAACACCCTGTGGGTGGCCGAGCGGGCCCGGGTGGAGATCGAGTTCGGTAAGCCCAAGCTGCCCGAGTTCCCCGTGCCGGAGGAGTTCCAGGGCGAGACCTACGAGGAGTCGGCCGCCGCCTACCTGCGGCACCTGAGCCTCACCGGCGCGGCGGCGCGTTACGGGGACCCGATCCCCGCCGAGGTCATGCAGCGCCTGGACTACGAGCTGTCGGTCATAGCCGACATGGGCTTTTCCGCCTACTTCCTGGTGGTCGGTGATCTCATCCGGCACGCCCGTGAGTCCGGTATCCGGGTCGGGCCCGGACGGGGCTCGGCGGCGGGATGCCTGGTGGCCTACTGCCTGCGCATCGTGGATCTGGACCCGATCCGCTTCGGGCTCATCTTCGAGCGGTTCCTCAACCCGGGCCGCAAGCAGATGCCCGACATCGACATGGACTTCGATGAGCGCTTCCGGCCCGACATGATCCGCTACGCCGCCGAGCGCTATGGCTGGGACCACGTGGCCCAGATCGTCACCTTCTCCACCATCAAGGCCCGGGCTGCGGTGCGGGACGCCGCCCGCGTCCTGGGTTACCCCTATGGCCTCGGGGACCGGATCGCCAAGGCCATGCCGCCCCTGGTGATGGGCCGGGACACCCCCCTGTGGGCCTGTTTGGACTTCGACTCGAAATACGCCGACGGGTACAAGGCGGCCACCGAGCTGCGGGAGATGTATGAATCCGACCCCGACTGCAAGAAGGTCATCGAGGTGGCACGCGGCCTCGAGGGCCTCCGCCGTCAGGACGGGATCCACGCCGCCGCGGTGGTCATCACGGCCGAGCCCCTGGTCGAGTACCTGCCCATTCAGCGCAAGCCGGATCCCGGCGGGAGGGTCGAGGACGCCCCCATAGTCACCCAGTACGAGATGCACGGTGTAGAGGATCTCGGTCTTCTGAAGATGGACTTCCTCGGTCTGCGCAACCTCTCGGTCATCGAGCGCAGCCTGGATCTGATCGAACTGTCCAGCGGCGTGCGACCCGACATCGACTCCATCCCCCTGGATGACGAAGCCACCTTCGCCATGCTCCGTCGGGGCGAGTCCATCGGTGTGTTCCAGCTGGAAGGCGGTCCCATGCGGGCGCTGATGCGCTCCCTGGCACCAACTTCATTCGACGATGTCGCGGCTCTGGTCGCCCTCTACCGGCCGGGGCCGATGGCGGCCAACATGCACAACGACTACGCCGACCGGAAGAACGGGCGCAAGCCCATCAGCTACCTGCACCCGGATATGGCCGAAGTGCTGGGCGACACCTATGGGTTGTGCATCTACCAGGAAGGGATGATGCGCCTGGCCCAGAAGTTTGCCGGCTACAGCCTGGAGGAAAGCGACAACCTGCGGAAGGCGGCGGGCAAGAAGATCCGCGAAGTGATGGCCGAAGAGCGGGAGAAGTTCGTGTCCGGCTGCGAGGCCAGCGGGTACGGGGCCAAGTTGGGCACCGACCTGTTCGACATGATCGAACCTTTTGCCGATTACGCCTTCAACAAGAGCCACTCCTATGGCTACGGGCTGGTGGCCTATCAGACGGCGTGGCTCAAGGCCCACCATCCCGTTGAGTACCTGGCCGCCCTCCTGACCAGCGTCAAGGACGATAAGGACAAAACCGCCGTCTACCTCTCGGAGTGCCGCAGTCTCGGCATCCAGGTGCTGGTGCCCGACGTCAACCTGTCGGAGTCCGACTTCGTGGCCCGCCCACCTCTCGACGGCGCCGCCGGGACCGGCTCCATCCCCTTCGGCCTGTCGGCGGTGAGGAACGTGGGGGAGAACCTGGTGGGCATGATCGTGAGCGAGCGGGAGAAAAACGGCCCCTTCGCCGATTTCTACGATTTCTGCCTGCGGGTGGATCCCATCGTCCTCAACAAGCGCGCCATCGAGTCGCTCGTCAAAGCCGGAGCATTCGACAGCCTCGGCCACCCGCGCAAGGGCCTCTGCATGGTTTTCGAGCAGGTAGTGGACCGCACCCTGGCTCGCCGCCGGGAGCAGGAGATCGGGGTCATGAGCCTGTTCGGAGCCGTGGAGGATCCGGGAGGGACGCCGGTCTTCGATGACAGCCGGATACCGGTGCCCGAGCTGGAGTTCGATAAGGCCGAGCGGTTGCGGGAGGAGAAGCAGATGCTCGGCCTCTATGTGAGCGACCATCCGCTCATGGGGGCCGAAGCCGCTCTGCGCCGGCACACCGATTGCACTATCCGCGAGCTCCGGGAGGCCGTCGGCGCCCGGGAGAGTGAGATCAAGACGGTCGGCGGGGTGGTGACGGGGCTGTCCCGGCGCTACACCAAGCGGGGCGAGTTGATGGCCACCTTCACCCTGGAGGACCTGGAGTCGGCCATCGAGGTCTT
>DATLUK010000279.1:0-13660 GCA_035533195.1 Acidimicrobiales bacterium
GGCAATATCTAGGCGATCCGGAGGATGAAACCATCTCCGCCCTCGGAAGATTCCTGCCGACTGGCGCGCCTACGGCCTGGCCCGGTCGAGGGCCCGCCTGCCGGTGACCGCCCAGGCCGCCCCGGCGGCCCCGGCCGCCACCGTGGCGCCCAGCTGGGTGGCAGTGGCGTAGTGGAGGTGATGCCCGGTCGAGATCCACAGGGACCAGACCCATCCGATCGGGGGGAAAACACCCGCCGCGGCCACGCCCAGGGGGCTGGGACGGCGTTCCAGGACGATGACGGCTTCGCCTACCACGATCCCGTAGAGCACGCAGGCGACCACGGCCAGGGCGCCGGCCAAGGTGTACTCGCCAAGGATGGCGCCACCCAGGGCCGATAGGGCGGCGGCGCCCAACAGCGCCAGGGGGGTGCGCATCGGCAGGTGAGGGTAGTGTCCCCCCCGCAATGGAGCCGACCAGGACAGCCGCGCCGGGCACGACAGGCTCCGGGCCTCTGGGCAGTGGTCTGGGTTCCCTGGGGGCCAGCTGGCCCGCTCAGGTGGCCGATGGCGTCGAATCCGCCGTCGGCCTGGTCCGGGACAAGGCGGTGCGCCCGGCCACGGTGGTGGCCCGGGCCCTGGTCTACGGCCCCCTGGTGGGCATCGTCGGCCTGGTGACCATCGTCCTCTCCGCCGCCGCCGCAGTGCGTGGCCTCAACGAGATCCCCGGATTCCGGGACTGGATCAGCCTTTGCGCTATCGGGGGACTTTTCACCCTGGCCGGATTGTTCCTGCTCTCACGCGGACGGTCCGCCGGCGGAACCACCAAGAGGTAGAACGAATGGCCGAGGAGTTCGAGGTGGTGATCGTCGGGTCGGGCCCGGCCGGTCTGACCGCCGCCATCTACACAGCTCGGGCCAATCTGGCCCCCCTGGTCATCGAGGGCGAGCCCAGCTCCAACAGTGACCAGCCCGGAGGCCAGCTCATGCTGACCACCGAGGTTGAGAATTTCCCCGGTTTCGTGGACGGGATCATGGGCCCGGAACTCATGACAACTCTGCGTGCCCAGGCCGCCCGCTTCGGTGCTCGCTATCTCACCGAAAAGGTCTCCCGCGTCGACCTGTCCGCCTCCCCCTTCGGTCTGTGGGTGGGGGACCCGACGGCGCCGGAGCCGACCTACCGGGCCCGCTCGGTGATCGTTTCCACCGGAGCCCAGTCCCTGATGCTCGGTATCCCAGGGGAGGACCGCCTGCTAGGCCACGGCGTGTCCACCTGTGCCACCTGCGACGGATTCTTCTTCCGGGGCCACCGCATCGCGGTGGTGGGAGGCGGGGACTCGGCGGTGGAGGAGGCGACCTTCCTCACCAAGTTTGCCGATCGGGTGACCATCATCCACCGGCGCAAGGAGTTGCGGGCCTCCAAGATCATGCAGGACCGGGCCTTCCGCAACGAGAAGATCGACTTCATCTGGGACTCAACCGTTGATGAGGTCCAGGGCGACGGCTCGGTCAGCGGCCTCAAGGTCCGTAACCTGGTCACCGGAGAGGTGAGTGAGCATCCCTTCACCGGGTTGTTCGTGGCCATCGGGCACACGCCCAACACGGGCCTGTTCAAGGGCCAGTTGGACATGGAGGACAACGGGTACCTGATCACTCACGACGGGACCCGGACCAATGTGGATGGCGTCTTCGCCTGCGGGGACGTCCAGGACCACGTCTACCGCCAGGCCATCACCGCCGCCGGCTCGGGCTGCATGGCCGCCATCGACGCTGAGCGCTGGCTGGAGGCCCAGGCCGTCTGAACCGGCTGGAGGGCCGGCGGGTCGTCCGGTCGGCGCGGCTGCCGACGTCCGTCGCACCAGCGGTGCTGCCAGCCGAGACATGCAATATGACAGCAGGCCCGATCTTCATGACAGAAGTGTTATGGAACGAATCTTTATTCTCCACCACACGACCAAGTGCAAGATCTGTGGGGGTGTGTTCAAGTTGCATCGCTCAGTCCGCGCCACTCCACGTGACGGCGGGGACGGCGAGTGGTTAGCAGGAGTCGACGGTTAGGGGCCCTCAGACGGGGGTGTGGTAGGTGACCCCGATGGTGCCCGGCCCGCAGTGGGAGCCGATGACCGGGCCGATGTCGCCTACCACGATCTCCTCCCGGGGGTAGAGGGCCCCGAGCATGTCGAGAAAGGCTTCGACGTCGGGAGCGGCGCCGTTGAGGACGCCCAGGTTTTCGATGGGCCCGGCCGCCTTGACGTTGTCCACCAGGTAGGCCAGGGCCCGGCCCCGGGTGCGCTGTTTGGACTCCTCGGCCACGACCCCGTCCTGGATGCGCAGGATGGGCTTGACCGACAGCACCGAGCCCAGAAGGGCCCGGGCCGACCCGATGCGCCCGCCCTTCTTCAGGTACTCGAGGGTGTCCAGGGCGCCGAAGACCCGGGTCCGGGGGACCAGGTCCTCGACCGTGCCGGCCACATCGTCCAGGCTCTTGCCCGCCGCCGCCGCCCGGGCCCCGGCCAGGACCATGATGCCCTGGCCTAGGGTGATGGAGGTCGAATCGATGACCCGCACCGGGATGTCCAGTTCCTCGGCCCCCTTGACGGCGGCCTGGTGGGTGGCCGATAGGGCGGAGGAGAGGCTCACGCACACCACTCCGGCGTAGCCGTCCGCCCCGGCCTGCTGGAAGGCGGCCTGGAAGGCCCCGGGGGAGGGTGCGGCCGTCTCGGGTAGGACCGGGGAAGCGGCGCAACGGGACCAGAACTCATCCGGGGTCAGGTCGCGCCGGTCCACGAACTCCTCGCTGCCGAAGCGGATGGTCAGTGGCACGATGGCGATGGCGAGTTCATCAACCAGGGCCTGGGGCAGATCACAAGCGCTGTCGGTCACGACCTTGATCCCGGCCACTCAGTTTCCCTCCCCGACGGGCCCGGCTCGGCCCGGTGCCAGATTAGGCGGCCCGCCCTCTGGCCATCACCCCGGCCATGAGGCCGGCCGTGGCCAGATAGGCCGCTCCCCCCACGGCCACGGCCAGGACCACCCGACCGGCCAGTACGCCCGTGCTCTGTCCGGTGATCACGGCCCCGACCAGCGCCACCCCGACCGCCATCACCAGGGTGGGTACCCCCACCCGGCCCAGGTGCGAAAGCAGCCGGGCGCCCTCGATCCCCTCGAGCCGGTGCCTCAGGCTGAGCAGGGCCACCACCGCCGCCACCGTGTAGGCGATGGACACCGACAGGGCCAGGCCGCGGACCCCGAGGGACGGGAAGAGGGCGATGGCTCCGACCACGTTGATGGTGTTCTCCAGCAGGTACAGGAGGAAGGGGGTGCGGGCATCCTTCATGGCCTGGTAGCTGCGAACCAGCAGTTGGAA
This sequence comes from Acidimicrobiales bacterium, assembly GCA_035533195.1. Classification (GTDB taxonomy): domain Bacteria; phylum Actinomycetota; class Acidimicrobiia; order Acidimicrobiales; family JAJPHE01; genus DAHUYE01. The sequence goes on from DATLUK010000279.1 coordinate 3,346, forward strand.
TACACAGAACCCGGGCAGCCCGAGGGCGAGGAGGGCGGTGGCGACCGCGGCCCGGTCGGCTCCGGTCGTGGTGGTGGCTCCGTGTCCCAGTACCACCTCCAGGCCGGGTCGGGCCAGCAGCAGATAGCCCACCGCCGCCGGGATCACCAGGGAGAGAATGGCCCGTAGCCCCCCGGCCATGCGCCGGCGGAATGCGACCAGGTGGTGGCGGGCCCAGCTGTCGGCCAGGGCCGGCTGGATGGCACTCATAAGCGATACGGCGGCGATGCCGTAGGGCAGCTGGAAGAAGGTGTAGGCCGTCACCCAGATGGTGACGTCCCCGGCCCGGCGGTTGGCCAGGAGAAGGATGACCCAGAGGGCGACCTGGTTGGTGGCCACGAAGCCGAAGGTCCAGCTCGAGAGCCGCAGCATCTGGCGCACCACCTCGTGGCCGGGATCCCAGACCCAGCTCAGGCGAATGCCGGCGCCCCGTAGGGCCGGGAGCTGGCCGATGAGCTGGACGGCCACCCCGGCGGTGGTGCCGAGCCCTAGGAGCCAGTAGGCCCCGGCGTGGCCGGAGACGTTTCCGACGCTCATCCCATGTGCGATGTGGCGCACCACCAGGAGGACGAATATGACCAGCACGTTGTTGACGATCGGGGTGAACATGGGCACGGCAAATCGCCTTCGCGTATTGAGCAACGCCGTGCTCAGCACGATCCAGCCGTAGAGGGCCAACTGGGGGGCGAACATCCGCAACAGCCCGGTGGCGGCGTGGTCCTCGGCGCTGGAGTGGGCGGTGCCGAAGGTGTAGATGCGGATCAGCTCCGGCGAAGCGACTTCGAAGGCCACCGTCAGCACCACCAGCAGGACCGTCACCAGGCTGACCACCGCCGAGACGGCCCTCCACGCCTCGGCCTCGTTCCTGGTGGCCAACCGGTCCACGAAGACCGGGATGAGGGTGGCCGACAGCACCCCGCCCAGGACGAAGTCGAAGACGATGTTGGGGGTGGTGTTGGCCAGGTTGTAGGCGTCCGTCAGCCGGTGGGTCAGGCCCAGGGCGTAGGCGAGGGCCACGACGCGACCGAAGCCGGTGAGTCGGGAGAAGAGGGTCCCCACCGACATGGCCAGGGCGGCCCGCCCGGTACGTTCCCCGCCGGCCCCCTCACTCATCCCGCTCGACCAGGTGGCGGTTCCGCCGGCCCTTCTGCAGGGCCCGGCCCCACCAAAAGGCCAGGACGAGCAGAGCCGCCACCGACAGCACGACACCCACCCCCGAAAAGGCGCGGGAGGTGATGTACAGGTCGGCCGCCGACATCGGTTGGCCTCCGACCGCGGTGAAGACCCTCACTTCCATCTGGAACTGACCAGTGGTGCGGGCGGTGACCGGTACCAGCCAGGTGGTGTTGCGCAATCTGAGGGTGAAGGTCCTCGACACGATGTCCTGGCCACCGCTGCCGCTGAAGCCCAGGCGAGTGCTCGACAGCTGGACCCGGACCCGGGCCGGCACCGGGAGGTCGGACACGATGGACAGGGGGATGCGCCCCTGTCGGGAGGTGAGGGTTATGGACGACGCCACCACCGTCACCTGATCGAGCGCGGTTCTGACCTGGCCGGAGGCGGTGGTCAGGTAGGCGCTGCGCTGGGCAGGGCTCAGCTCGGCGCCCTCCGAGGCGAGAATCAGATCCGACGCCGACACGAGCACGGGTACGGGGCGTGTCAGCGAGCCCGCCAGAGCCGCCAGCTGTGTCCGCAGGGCGCGGATGCGGGCGGCGTCGATGCCGGGCTTCCGCGCCGTCGACCCTGACGCCGGCCCGGTCGGGGTGGCCGGTGTGGTGGCGGTCGGAACGGAGAGGGCATCGTCCAGGGTGGTCGTCTCCAGGAACGGCCCGGTGGCGAGGCCTCCCAGCAGCTCGGTCAGGGCGGCCTTGTCCGGCGCCCAGTAGCTCGGGGCCACGGCTGCCACCACCCGGGGCTCGGGGACGAGCGATCCGTTCTGGTAGTACTCGAGATTGGGGTTCTCGAAGTAGATCTGGGCCAGGTCGGCCAAGAGCTCGTGTACGGCCAGCAGGGGATCGCTGATCTGCAGATCAGAAGCCAGGCCGGGGTCGCCCGAGATGGTCGGATAGGACCCCTGGCCCACCGTCATGGGGAAGGGCTGGTCCGGGGTGAGTCGGCCCGAACCGCCTACAGCGTCGGCGGCCGGGACCAGGAAGCGCTGGGCGCCGAGGTCCGATAGGGCCCCCACCGTGTCCCGATCGAGAGGTCCCTGGACCAGCCAGGTGGCTGCGGACGGCCGCAGGCCGAGCTCGGCCTGATCGATGTCCGAGCCGCGAGCCATCTGGACGGCCAATTCGGAGGTGAGGCCGGCTCCGACCAGAGCGGCCGGATCGACGGCGGTGAAAGGTTGGGCCAGGACCTGGAGGTCCGGGATCATCCGGCGTAGCGCCACCAGCACCGAACGGGCGGCCGGCTCCGGAGTGTCGGCCAGAGCGGCCAGGGTGGCCGGATCGGGAGACAGGGTGAGGGCGTCCGGCCCGTGGAAGGCGAGGCCGCCCAGCAACTGGTCGAGGCGCGCAACGGTGGCGCTATCGGCTTTTCGGGCTCCCTTCGAGGTCAAGGGTGAAGGCCCGGCTACCGGCACCACCAGGGCGAAGCGGAGCGGATTGGCCGCTCGCCCCGGGTCCACGATGACCAGGTGGGTGATCAGGCGCTCCTCGGATGCGCCGGTGTCCGCATCGCGCACGGTGACCTCGACCGGGTAGACCCCGGCCAGGCCCCCGGTCTGCAGGCCGTAGGGGGCGCTGCAGAGGGGGCTGGGTGCGATATCGACCGGGATGCACAGGCCCAGCTGGCTGCCTTCGACCCCGTTGCTCAATGCGGTGGTGTCGCTCCACAGGGCCCGGCCCAGGGATCGGCCCTGCTCGGACAGGGCGAAGGCGGAGCGGGTCACCAGGCGCTGAAACACGGAGACCTCGAGCTCGGCCCCGTCACTGGCGGCCCCGGTGGTGTTGGCCCCGACAGCCAGCTTGATCGGGAAGGGTTGGCCCGGCGTGACCCAGAGGGGCTGGGACACCAACTCGAGGGTGGGGCCCGTCCCGCTGCCCGGGGCCGCCACCGCCGGACCGGCGGCCAGTCCGCTCAGGACCACACCGGCGCTCAGCACCAGGGCCGGCAGGAGAGCCTTGACCGAGGGGCGGCTCATCACTGGCCGAGTCTGGTGCCCAGGACGGCCAGGCCCTCGTTCTGGAGGCGGAAACCCATCCGTTCGTAGAGATCCAGGGCTCGTTGGTTGCCCTCCTGGGTATTGACCAGGCAGCGCTCGGCCCCCCACCGCTTGAGCCAGCGCAGCCCGTCGCTGACCAGCCAGCGTCCGATGCCCCGCCCGGTCATCTCCCGGCTCACGGCCAGGCGCTGGAGATAGCCTCGGTTCCCCGCCTTGCCGGTGATGGCGTAACCAGCCGGCTGAGCCTCGTCCTCGGCCAGGGCCAGGCGGAATCTGGCTCGGGGCGTGGCCTCGGTGGCTTCCTTGAGGGCGTCGGCGTCCATGGTCCAGAACTCATCGAAAGCCGACCGGTCGATGCCCACCACCGCCCCCATGTCGTGGTGGCGGGTCCGGCGCAGCCTGACCCCTTCCGGGGCGTCCGGGTCGGGTAGGACGGAGAGGTCATGGGCTAGGAGGTGGAGGCGTTGTTCCACGCCGAAGCCGGCATCGATGAACCCGGCCTGCTCGGGCGGAGCCAGGGCCGAGGTGACCACCCCGGCGTAGCCCTGGCCGGCCAGCCGACCCAGGCAGTGGCGAACGAAGCCGGTCGACAGGATCTGGCTGTCGCTGGCTGGAGCCAGGTGCGCCAGGCTCCCGTCGCCCCTCCACGGGGTGCAGCGGGCACGCTCGGCGCCCCAGCGGATGACCTGGGGGCTAGGGGCGCTCACGTCTGGCCCGGACAGTAATGGGGAGGGAGCCCGCCCGGGCCTCGAAGCCGGAGCGAAGTCAGCGCCGAACCGGAGGCGAAGTCAGCGGAGGGTCAGTTCGTGCTCAAGCCCCAGGCCCGAAATGACGAAGGATCTGCATGGCGTTGGTAAGGACAGAGTGCCCAACTTGCGGGACGATCGAGATCCAGTGCGCCACGGTCACCGTGCTCCGCCGGGCCGATGGCGACCCCATGGATTACGAGTTCCACTGCCCCCAGTGTGCCGATGAGGTGCGCCGGCCCCTGAGCCCCCGACACGTGCCGGTCCTGCTCGAGAATGGCGCCAACCTGCGCCAGATCGGTGAGAACGGTGTCCCGATCACCGCCGCCGAGATCATGGTGTTCGCCCGCATGCTGGAGGAGCCCGGCCTCCTCGAGCGCGAGCTCGCCCGCCTCGCCGCCTGAACTGCTGGCGGCGGGCACCCGGGTCCTTCGGACCTCGCCGGCCACTCAGGCCTGGGCCCTCAGCCTCTTTTCGTTCCTGCGCCGCTGAAGGTAACGCCGGATGAGCAGGGCGATGATGATGAGGAGCAGGAGCAGGGCCAGCCCCTTGAACAGCCAGGACACCGGGTGGCTGCCGTGGCGGGTGAAGATGGTCACGTTCTGGTGATTCCCGTTCGGCCCGCCCCCTCCGCCGGGCCCGCCGGAGCTGGTGCCGGTGTCCGAAACCAGAACCGTGGCCATGGCCGTGCCGCTGTGCTCGGCCGTGGTTCCCCACGTCAGGTGTAGCTGCCCCGTCAGCTGTCCGACGGGGGCGGTGCCGGTATAGGCGAGGGGAATGACGCGGGGATTGCCCGGCAGCACCGTGTCGGCGGGTACGGCCATCGTGCCGACCGGGGCGCCCGACACGGTCACCAGGCCCATGGTCCCGCCGAGGCGGTAGTCGATATCGCCCGTGTCGAGGAAGGTGAGATCGAAGACGACCTGGTTGGGCTTGGCCACCGCCACCGGGGAGGCGAAGGCCCGAATCTGGCCGGTGTCGGAGGTGGGCCCGGGGACGTGGCCGATGAGGGGCCGGGCCTGGGCCTCCTCCACTGTCGTCGAACCTTGAGAAGCCGGGGGAATCTCCTTGAATACGACCCCGGCGTACAGGCCGCCCGGCTTGCTGCCCGCCGCCGCCTCCACTGAGAGGTTGACCCCCTGGCTGGCCTGGGCGGCCAGGGTCAGGCTGGTGGTGCTGGCCGTGACCGTCAGGCCGGGGGAGGGCGACCCGGTGAACTCTGGTGTCTGGCCGTTGAAGTGCAGCCCGGTGATGGCGACATTGATCTGTTCGGGCCGGTCGGAGGAGTTGATGACGGTGAAGTCGACCGCTACCACCTGGCCGGTCGGAAGGGTCAGGTCCCCCGTCGGGCCTCCGGCCACGGTGAAGCCGGCTCCGCCGCTTCCCGAGGCGGCCCAGGCCGGCGGCCCGGCGCCGGCCCCGATCGCCACGACCCCGAGGGCTGCGGAGGCGGCCAGGGCCTCCAGCCGGCGGGGGTGGGAGCGGGGGAGATGTACGCAGCGCGGCATCGGGTGGCCCTTCACGACAGGTCGGAGCGTATCGGCGGCAGTGGAGCTCCGGGGTCTGGCCAAAAAAGCGGATACGGCCCCGAAGAGCCGCATCCGCTTAGTGGGTCTTGGTTCCGACCGGGGGGTGGCCGGTGGGCAGCGGAGGACCGCCCGGGGCTAGAAGCTCGGGACCACCAGGTAGGTGATGGTGCCGGAGTAGCTGCCCGGGGGCGAGGTGAGGTTGACGTTGCTCCCGCAGTAGGTCACCGAGGTGGCCGTGCCGTTGGTCAAGCCGCTCAGCGAGCTGGCCAGGGCGTTGTAAGTGCCCCCGGAGCCCAGGGCGGCCGCCGATCCGCAGGTGCCGGTGGTGGCGGTGATGGGTAGGGAGTAGCTGCCGCTGCCGTCGTATTTGAGGGCAGAGGAGCTGTTAGCGATCAGGGCTTCGATGGTGTAGTTGAGGGCGTTGGTAGCCACCGTGATGGTGTCGGTGGGGAAGCTGACGGCCACGCCGGCCGCCGTCGGCGTCACCGAGAAGGAGTCGCTGGTCTGGGGCAGGGTCACGTTGAGCACCGGAGCCACGCTGAGCTGCTCGGTGACGCCGTTGGTGCCGAGGGGCACGACCGTCGAGGTCAGGCAGGAGGTGTCGGCCAGCAGCGTGGCCAGGGTCGAGGAGAACGAGGCTCCGGAGCCCGACGTCCCGCTGGTGAAGGTCGAGGCGGCTATCCCGCTGAGGGCGCTCAGGGCGTCGGCCACGCAGGCCCCGGCCGTGGTGGTGACGCTCACCGTGGGGTTGGTCAGGTTGGACACCACCACTTCTAGCTGGGGAATCGAGGTGATCCCGGTGAAATCGGCGGACGGCACCGCAATCCCCAACACGTTGCCGGCGGTGCTGACCGTGCTGGTCACGCCGGCCAGGGCCGAGCCCCAGCCACTGCCGGTGTTGGAGTACACCGACACCGTGGCGCCGGAGAGGCCGGAGGCGCCGCCGGGCAGGCCGACCACTCCGTTGAAGCCGGACAGTATCTGGGTCACGGTCAGACCGGGGGTGAAGGTGTAGGTGTAGGTGCTCGTGCTGGCCGACTGGTTGTTGGACATCACCAGGCTGGGGTTGACGATGGCGGCGTGGGCCGGCGTGCCGGCCACTAGGCCGAGAGCGGCGGTGGCGGCCATCCCGGCCATCCCTATCGCCGCCAACTTGCGAGGCTTGATCTTCATTGTGGGTACTCCCCCGATTGGTTGTGTACGTTCCGTGGTTGAGTAATCGCCCTCCGTGATACTGACCTGAATCCCTACTTCTAGTGATTTACAGGTGACAGACCGGACTAGTTCGGGGGATAAATCGGCACGAATTTGGACCAATTGCCGCCGGGGCGGATGGCCCGGAGCGGGGGGTTCCCTACACTCACCGCCGTGATTCCGGCGCGGATGGAGCCCCTGGTGAGGGAGACCGAGCCCTTGGCGACCCGCTTCAAAGACGCGGGCCACCGGCTCTATCTGGTCGGCGGTGTCCTCCGGGACGCCTTCTTGGACCGCCTCCGCCCCGACCAGGATCTCGATCTCACGACCGACGCCGAGCCCGACCAGATCGAGGCTGTGGCCGCCGGCTGGGCCGACGCCACCTGGACCACGGGCAAGGAGTTCGGCACCATCGGCCTGCGCCGCGGCGATCGGATTTATGAGGTCACCACCCACCGGGCCGAGGCCTATGCGCCGGAGTCCAGGAAGCCGGCGGTCAAGTTCTCCGCTTCGGTGGAGGCCGACCTGTCCCGGCGGGACTTCACCGTCAACGCCATGGCTCTGCGCCTCGGTGGCGAGCTGGAGCTAATCGATCCCTACGGGGGCCTGGCCGACCTGGCCGGCCTGCGGTTGCGGACACCCCTGTCGCCTGAGGAGTCCTTCACCGACGACCCGCTGCGCATGATGCGGGCCGCCCGGTTCATAGCCGGCTACAACCTGGTCCCGGATGAGGCCCTGGTGGGGGCGGTGGCAGGTCTGGCCGAGCGCCTCGACATCGTCTCGGCCGAGAGGATCCGCTCCGAGCTGGACAAGCTGATGGTGGTGGACGTGCCCGGGCCCGGGCTGTGGTTCCTGGTCCGTACCGGCCTGGCCGGCCGCTTCCTGCCCGAGCTGCCGGCCCTGGCCCTCGAGCAGGATCCCATCCACCGCCACAAGGACGTCCTGGCCCACACCGTGGCCGTGGTGGACAAGACCAGCCCGGACCGGCTGCTGCGCCTGGCCGCCCTCTTTCACGACGTGGGCAAGCCCCGGACCCGGGCCTTCAGCGGCGGGGGCGTCTCTTTTCACCATCACGAGGTGGTGGGGGCGCGCATGACCCGGGAGCGCATGAAGGCCCTGCGCTACTCGGTTGAGGACACCGACCTGGTCTCGACCCTGGTGGAGCTGCACCTGCGCTTCCATACCTACCGCCTGGGCTGGACCGACCGGGCCGTGCGCCGTTACGTGCGCGACGCCGGGCCACTCCTCGACCTGCTCAACGAGCTGACGCGCTGCGACTGCACCACCCGCAACGAAAACAAAGCCCGCCAGCTGGCCCGCCGGATGGACGAGCTCGAGGACCGCATCACGGAGCTGCGCCAGCAGGAGGAGCTCGACTCCATCCGTCCCGACCTCGACGGCCGCCGGGTCATGTCCGAACTGGGCCTCGTCCCCGGCCCCCAGGTCGGGCGAGCCCTCGACTTCCTCCTGGAGCTGCGTCTGGACGAAGGCCCCCTGGGCGAAGAGGAGGCCGCCCGCCGCCTCCGGGCCTGGTGGGCGGAGGGAACCGCGGACTCTTCCCGCTAATTTCCTTCTTTGCGGGCCCGGATGATGAGGGTGCGGGGGACGAAGCGGAACGCCTCGCGCCACTGCGGGGTCCTCGGCCCCCCCGTCCTCGGCTCCGGCTCGAGTACGGCGTCCACCCGGTAGCTGGCCCGCACCAGCCCGGCGAAAATCTCCTCAAACGTGTGCGGGTACTCCACCACCTCGCCCCCGCCGGCGGCGGGCTGGCGCACGGGGGAGCGGTCGAAATAGGACCGGCCGATCCGGAACGGTTGGGACTCGTCCTCGGCCAGCGTTGCGTAGGCCGGGTGGGGCAGGGAGAAGACGAAGGGAGCCCCGACCTTGAGCACGCGGTGGGCCTGGCGCAGAACGCGGTTGAGGTCCTCGACCTGACCGAAGGCGAAAGAGGAGAAGACCAGGTCTACCGAGTCGGCCTGCAGGAAGGCCAGATCGGCCAGATCCCCGTGGCGCAACTCGACCCGCACCTCCTCCCGGTCGGCGAGCACCCGGGCGGTGGCCAGGGCGCCGCTGTCGGAGTCGACGGCTATCGCGGTGGCTCCCTGCTTGGCGAAGGCGATCGAGGCGCGGGCGTCCCCGCAACCCAGCTCCAGTACCCGCTTGCCCTTGAGGTCCCCGAGCAGGCGCAACTCGTCCTCGGCGGCCACCTCGGGGCCGTAGTGGACGACGTCGGTGTCGACGTTCGGATCGGTCACGGTCGCCTCTCCTGTCTCGGGCCGGCTGGGGCGCAGAACAGCGCCGGGTCCGTCACCGGGTCACCTGACCACCGGGAGGCCGGCGCCGGCCCAGGCCTCCATGCCACCGGCCACGTTGATGGCCTGGTGGCCGGCGTTGAGGAGCGCCTCGGTCACCGCCGCCGAGCGGCCGCCCAGGTGACAGACGCAGAGAATGGTCGCCCCTTCGGGGAGCTCGGCCCGTCGGGCTTCGATCTGACCCATGGGAATGTGGGCGGCTTCCGGGGCGTGGCCGGCGTCCCACTCGTCCTGTTCCCTCACGTCGAGGAGGAAGGCGCCTTCGCTGATCATCTCGACCGCCCGGGCGGGAGTGACCTCCGGGAGTTGGCTGTCCATGGCCCCCATCTCAGCCCTTTGCCGGCGGCTTGGCCAGCTGGTCGAGGATCTTGGAGATGGCGGCGTCCTGGGCGGCCAGGTGGGCCTGGATCTGCTTGGCCTCCTCCAAGACGGCGGCGGCGTCGTTATAGGTGGCCTCGGAGCGGGCGTCGGCCGCCTTGGCTTGGATGTTCTGACCCACGATGATTATGGGGAGCAGCACCAACTGCAGGAAGCTGCTGCTGATCCACAGGATCAGGTTCTGGGTGGAGTGGATGTTGTCCGGCAGGCTGATGAGGGCGATGGCGGCAAATACATAAGCCGCCCACATGGTCCCCACGATGACGGTGATCCGCAGCCCCAGGGCCGTGTTGATCCGGCCGAAGAAGCCCGGCCCGTGGACGGCCGCTACGGAGTCGATGACCTTGGGCGGGCCGGCAGCCTGCCGTTCGGCGATGTGGGGATGAGGGACGTAGCGGAAGGGGTCGGTCACGACCCACAGGCTCTCACGCCGCCAGGTCGGACCGGTGGTTCTCTCCTGGTGGGCCTCAGCGTCCGGCGGCGAAGTCCTCCACCATCTGGCGGGCTTCGTCATCGTGGAACTGCTTGGCCGGTGACTTCATGAAGTAGGCCGAGGCGGACTCCACCGGGCCGCCCTGGCCGCGGTCGAGGGCGATCTTGGCGCAGCGCACGGCGTCGATGATCACGCCGGCCGAGTTGGGCGAGTCCCACACTTCGAGCTTGAGCTCGATGTTCAGGGGTACGTCGCCGAAGTTGCGGCCCTCCATCCGGATGTAGGCCCACTTCCTGTCCTCCAGCCAGGCCACGTGGTCGGAGGGGCCGATGTGGACGTTGTCGGAGGAGATGCCGTGCTCGATCTGGCTCGTCACAGATTGGGTCTTGGAGATCTTCTTGGACTCCAGGCGCTCGCGCTCGAGCATGTTCTTGAAGTCCATGTTGCCGCCCACGTTGAGCTGGTAGGTGCGGTCCAGAACCATGCCCCGGTCCTCGGCCAGACGGGCCAGCAGGCGG
>DATLUK010000280.1:0-2781 GCA_035533195.1 Acidimicrobiales bacterium
CGTCCCGGGATGCATCACGTCTGGGCCCGGGCCTACAAGGACATGGTCTGCCGATTCAAGACCATGCAGGGCCACCGGGTCGCCCGCCGGGCCGGCTGGGACACCCACGGCCTTCCGGTCGAGGTGGAGGTGGAAAAACGATTGGGCTTTTCCGGTAAGGACGAGATCGAGGCCTTCGGAGTGGCCGAGTTCACCGAGGCCTGCCGCCAGTCGGTCTACGAGTACGTCAGCGACTGGCAGACCCTGACCCGGCGCATCGGGTACTGGGTCGACCTGGAGGACGCCTACTGGACGCTGAGCCCCGAATACGTCGATTCGGTGTGGTGGCACCTGGCCACCATCTGGTCCAAGGGAGACCTCTACGAAGACGTCAAGGTCGTCCCCTACTGCCCACGGTGTGGGACCTCGCTGTCGAGTCACGAGCTCGGCCAGCCCGACGTCTATCGGGACACCGAGGACCTGACCGCCTACATCCGCCTACCGATCGAAGGCTCGGGGCCGCCGGGAGCCGAAGCCCTGGTGGTGTGGACGACCACCCCTTGGACCCTGGTGTCCAACTCGGCCGTGGCCGTCAGGCCGGAGATGACCTACGTAGTGGCCGACGGACTAGTCATGGCCGAGTCGCGGGTCGAAGCCGTATTGGGGGTCGGGGCCGAGGCCAGGATCACCGGACGCTTCACCGGGACCGAACTCCTGGGCGTGCGCTACCGCCGGCCTTTTGAGCTCCTGGCCGTGCCCGAGGGGGCCAACGGCTGGCGGGTGGTCGGGGCCGACTTTGTCACCGACGACGAAGGCAGCGGCCTGGTTCACATCGCCCCGGCTTTCGGCGCTGACGACTGGCGCCTGGGACGAGCGAAGAATCTCCCCACTCTCAACCCGGTGGGCCCGGATGGCGCCTTCCTCGATGCCGGCTGGCTGACCGGGCGGGCCGTGCGGGAGGCCAATGCCGACATCATCGAACATCTGGGGGGCGAGGGGCTGGTCGTCAAGGCCGAGCCCCATGTCCACGCCTACCCTCACTGTTGGCGCTGTGGCACGCCTCTCATCAACTGGGGCAAGCCCTCCTGGTACGTGGCCACCTCCCGCTACAAGGACGAGCTCTTGGCCGGTAACGAGACGGTTACCTGGCGACCGGAAACGGTCAAGTACGGGCGCTTCGGGGAGTGGCTGTCCAACAACGTGGACTGGGCCCTGTCCCGGGACCGGTACTGGGGCACTCCTCTGCCCATCTGGCGTTGTGAGGAGGGTCATACGGTCTGTGTCGGGTCCCGAGCCGAGCTGGGTGAGCGGCTAGGACGGGACCTGTCCGATCTGGATCCCCACCGGCCGGCCATCGACGCCATCGTGCTCACCTGCACCGACTGCGGCGGGCCCATGCACCGGGTCGAGCCCGTCATCGACGCCTGGTTCGACTCCGGCTCCATGCCGGCCGCCCAGTGGGGATACCCGCACGTCCCCGGCTCGGCCGAGCGGCTGCGTCCCACTGCCGACTACATCTGCGAGGCGGTCGACCAGACCCGGGGCTGGTTTTATTCGCTGCTGGCCGTCAGCACGGTCGTGTTCGGGACCGCCCCCTATCGGACCGTCCTCTGCCTTGGCCACATAGTGGACTCCGAAGGCCGCAAGATGTCCAAGAGCCTGGGGAACGTGATCGATCCGTGGACAGTGCTCGACAGCCGCGGGGCCGAGCCGATGAGGTGGTGGATGTTCCACCAGGGCTCACCCTGGACGGCCACCCGCACCAGTCTCGAGCTCATCGACGCCTCGACAGCCGACGTGCTCATGACCCTGTGGAACACGTGGAGCTTCTTCGCCACCTACGCCTCCCTCAACGATTTCGACCCGGCCGATCACTCGGTGCCCGAGCCGGCGGCCCGACCGGTGTTCGACCGCTGGCTGCGTTCCCGGCTGCACGCCACCGTGGCCGAGGTGACCGAGGCGTTGGAGGCCTACCAGCCCTTGGCCGCCACCAATGCCATAGCCGCTCTGGTGGACGACCTGTCCAACTGGTACGTAAGGGCCAACCGGCGCCGGTTCTGGCGCACGGACCCCTCCTTGGGGACGGAGGACGGGCTGGCCGCCCAGGCCACGCTGCACGAGTCCCTGGTCACCGTCGCCCTGCTCCTGGCCCCCTTCTGCCCCTTCCTGGCCGAGCGGATGTGGTCCGAACTCACCGGGGCTCCCGACTCCGGGTCGGTGCACCTGGCCGCCTGGCCGCGCACCGACCAGGACGCCCTCGATCCGGCCCTGGAACGCAGCATGGGCCTGACCAGGCACCTGGTCTCCCTGGGTCGGGCTTCGAGGTCCCAGGCCGGGGTCAAGGTCCGCCAGCCGCTGCGCCGGGCCCTGATCGCCCTTCCGCCCGACAGCCCACCGCTGATAGAGGCGGTGGTGGCCGATGAGCTCAACGTGGACGAGGTGGTCACAGCCGACCGCATCGGGGAGCTGCTGGCCTTCGAGCTGGTGCCCAACTTCCGCCTGCTCGGACCCCGTCTGGGTGAGTCGGTCAAAGATCTCCGGCCCGCTCTGGCCCGGGCCGACGCCACCGCCCTGGCCGAAGTGCTGGAGCGCGGCGAGCCGATCCGTCTGGATCTGGGCGGCACCACGGTCGAACTCACGGCCGAGGAGGTCGAGATCCGAGTCAAGGCCCGGGAGGGCTTCGCCGTGTCCCGGGAGGGCACGGCGGCGGTGGCCCTCGACCTCACCATGGACGAGAGCCTCAGGCGCCGGGGCCTGCTCCGCGACGTCATCCGTCAGGTCCAGTCCCTGCGTCGGGACCGG
>DATLUK010000281.1:0-9583 GCA_035533195.1 Acidimicrobiales bacterium
ATGACGAGGGAAGCTCCAGCCGAGCACACCGCCTCGAGGACGGTGTGCCGGCTGGCGCTACGACTGCGAAGTGGGGAGTTCATTTCCTACCGATCCTCAGGTGAACAGGGTGACGGTCAGGGTGGCCGTGTACGGATCGGCAATGCCGGTGGCGATGGTGCCGTTGGGCGGCGTCAGGGTCAGCGTGCTGGCGTTTGTGTAGGTGCCCGTGTACAGGGTGCCGACGAGCTCACCGGTGTCGGTGAAGAAGGTCTGGGACGTGCCCAGAGCACCGTTGGCGCCCTCGGCCACCGTGCCGCCTCCACCCACGACCGTGGTGCTGTTGCCGCTGTTGGCCAGGGCGCTGGCTGGGATGATGTTCGGCGTTGGAGTGGTGCTGTCGGCGAACTGACTCACCTGCCCGGTGACATACCAGTTGGCGTCGCCGCCGACGGCGGCCTCGGCCACCGCGACCGCCAGGCTGGAGCTCATGGTGGCGTTACCGAGGACCGAGCTGAAGCTGCCCGGCGTAACACTGGATATGGCCCGGGTGCCGATGGAGCCGGCGGTCAAGGTCGCCGACAGCGGTGCTGTCGCTGTCCCGCTGGCCGTGGCCGCCAGGGCCGCTCCGGGTGTGAACGCTACGAGTGCCCCGCCCATCCCCAGCGCAAGCAGAACCCCACTAAGTCGCTTACGCATTTCATTTTCTCCCTTTGTAGTGTTCAAGTCACGTTCAGCATCTGCCGAACACGGAGAGTTATAAGCCCAGAACACCCAGTGACGTAACGGCTAGGTCGGGGCATATGTGTATCCGCACAAATGACGATGCGCTCCCTGATCATGACCATGCCGTCACCATCTAAATGGACTAGTCAATGCTTTGACCCGGCTAACCGGAGATGCCGGCGCGACGGGCCCTCTTCGACCACGGTGGGCGTTTCAGCGGGTCGGAGCCGCGGCCAGTCTGATGCGGAATTCGGCCCCAACGGGACGATTCGGCACAGCCCGAATGGCCCCCCCCATCCGGGCGAGTAGCTGACTGCTGATGAACAGGCCCATGCCCACTCCACCCTCGTCGTGAACCCGCGCCTCGGGTGACTCCGACTGGGCGAGCATCTCGAAAATCCTCCGGCTGTTGCGCCAACGCCCGGCCGGGAGGCCCACTCCCTGATCGCTGACGCTCACCTCCACCCGCCGGCCCCGACGCCAAGCCCGGACCTCGACGGGCCCTCCGGCGGGTGAGTACTTGACGGCGTTTTCGATGACGTGACCGAGGACCTGGTCGAGGGCATCGGCGTCGCCGATGACCGTCAGTCCCTCCTCGGCGTGCAGCTCGATCTGGTGGATGGGAGAGAGGGCCTGGTGGTGCTCAACCGCCCTTTCCAGGTGGCGGTTGAGGCCCACTGGTTGGCGGGCCACGGACGGGGCCACCCCGGCCTCCAGCTGGGCTCCGGTCAGAAGGCGCTCGACCAGGTGCTCCAACACCTGGGCCTGCTGGCCGATGGAGTCGATCAGCTCCCGGCGCTGAGCCTCGGGCAGGCGTCCGCCAGCGCTGGTGAGGAGCTGGCTGAAACCCCGGATGGTAGTGAGCGGGGTCCGCAGCTCGTGGCCGGCGATGGTGAGGAAGGATCGCTTGGCCACCTCGATCTTCCGGTCGAGGCGGGGCCGGTCCAGCTCCAAGAGCAGGACCAGGACGACCAATACCAGGAGGATGGCGCCCATGGGAAAGGCCAAGGCCCGCCACGGGGAGTCGGCCGGCTGGGCCCAGACGCCCAGGGGCTGGCTGACCACCACCGTCCAACCCCACCCGGCCGGGCTGTAGGCGACGGCCAGTCTGGTGCTTCCCTCCCCGGACAGGTCGGCCAGTCCCGGCCCGCCGGCTCCGGAGCCCGCCATGGCCGCGGCGTACTGGGGTTCGGGCGGCAGTCCCAGCGTGGGAGCGGCGCCTCCGGTGACGTTGATGTCGTCCCCCGCGGGGTCGAGGACGGCCAGGGTCGACCCGGGCGCACCCACCAGCCGGGCCACGGCCCGGCCGAGGCCGCCGGAGGCCAGCATCGACCGGCCGATGACGACGGCGCCGCCGGCGGGACCCGGAACGGCCACCCGGATGACCACATCGGTGCTGTGCTGCAGGTTGTCGGTGGCGAGTGATACCGCACCCAGGGCCGGAGGCGGCGCTCCGTAGCTCCTGACCAGTCCGACCAGGATGGCGTCGGCCGAATCGGCGGCCACCACCACTCCGGCCCGATCGGTCACCAAGACGCCGTGGTCGAGCTCATCGGCTCCGGCCAGGCCGCGGTCCAACACCTGGGGCGCCGAACTCAGCTGCGCGCCGGAGCCCGTCCACGGTGACAACTGACCGGAAAGCCTGGCCACCTGGCCAACCGCGGTCGAGAGCCACGTGGCAACAGTGGCGGCGTCGGCTCTGACCAGGGCGATCCGGGCCGCCGTTCGCTGGGCGGTCAGCGAGGCATCGGCCTGTTTGACCCGGTGGGAGGTCCACAGCCATGAACCGCCAGATGCCACTCCGGCCAGGGCCACGACCAGAACGGCCGAGAGCACGGCTCGACGCAGCGCGGTCAGGCTCCGGTCAGCAACCGTTCGAGCAGGTCGACTAGGTCGTCCGGGTCGAAGGGCTTCTTGACGTACTCATCGGCGCCGGCGGCCATTCCGGCTTCGACGTCCTCCAGCCCTGACTTGGCCGACACCAGGACCACCGGGATGGCCTTGGTGGCCGGGTCGGCCTTGAGCCGGCGGGCGACCTCGAGTCCGCCGATGCCGGGCATCATCACGTCCAGGAGGACGATGTCGGGGCGACTGGTGGCGACCTGGTCCAGACCCTCCTGGCCGTTGGACGCCGTGACCACCTCGAAGCCGGCCCGCTCCAGGATCATTGACTGGAGCTTGACGATCATGGGGTCGTCATCCACGACCAGTGCTCGTCTGGTCAAGCGGCGCGCCGAGGGCGGGGGGACTGAGGGATAAGAGCCATGGTACCGACGGACCCCCGGCCCATGGCCGTCCTACATCCCGAAGCTGGCGCCCACCGCCTGGTCGTTGGACTCATAAGCCGTGCCGGCCTGGCCCATGAGCTGGCCCAGGTCGGTGAGGGCCTGGTGGAGCTGGCGGGAGCTGGTCTGCCACTGCTCCCAGAGGGCGATGAAGCGGGCCTGACCCAGGCCGGCCCAGTCCGAACCCAGCGGAGCTATCTGGCCCGCCAGCTGGGTCAGGGTGGACTCGATGCTGCCTGCCCCGGCCCGAAGCTGGCCGGCCACGGCCGTCAACTGCTCGGGGGTGACGCGGATGAGACTGGCCATGGTGAGACTCCGTTGTTCGGGGCCCGAAGGGCACTTAATGGATGATGTCATGTTATTTGGTGATGTATCAGTGTCAAGGGTTGACTGGATCCAGGGGTACGGTGCCCGGTGGCCCTGAGCGTGTGGGGGGATGTGGCGGTGGCCGGGGCCGGGGTCCTGGCTGGTGGGATCAACACCATGGTCGGCTCCGGATCGCTCATCACCTTCCCCACCCTGGTGGCCCTCGGTCTGCCGCCGCTGGTGGCCAACGTCACCAACACGGTCGGGCTGGTGCCCGGTTCGGTGAGCGGGGCGTGGGGATACCGCCGGGAGCTGGCGGGCCAGCGGGGCCGAGCCATCCGTCTGGGCGTCTTTTCCGCCCTGGGAGGCTTGGCCGGCGGCATCCTCCTCTTGTCCGTCCCCGGTTCGTTCCAGGAGGTCGTCCCCTGGTTGGTCCTCCTGGCCGTGGCCATGGTGGTGGTCCAGCCCCGCCTGGCCCGGTGGCTGGCCGACCGGGGCCGGGCCCCCGAGGGCCATGGCGGCTGGCCGCTCCGGGGCGGCATATTCACCACCGGCATCTACGGGGGCTACTTCGGCGCGGCCCAGGGTGTGTTGCTGATCGGGCTCCTGGGCCTGGGAGTGGACGATGACCTGCAGCGACTGAACGCCCTCAAGAACGTCCTGGCCGCCCTGGTCAACGGGGTGGCCGGGGTGCTCTTCATCGTCGATGCTCCCGTGCGATGGGAACCGGCGCTGTTCCTGGCGGCGGGCAGCATTGCGGGCGGGCAGCTGGGCGCCAGGGTGGGACGGCGCCTGCCGGCGGTGGTGTTACGGGGTGTGATCGTCATCGGGGGCCTGGCCGTGGCCGTCAAGCTGTTGGTTTGAGCGACGCCCATCACGTCGTAATGTCGGTGGGTGAGCCCTGCCGAAGGGGACGCGGCTGCCACCGGCGGACGGCCGGTCTGGGAGGCCCCCGAAGCCGACGCGGCCATGGCTGTCATCGCCCATGGCTTACTGAACTCGGTCAGCGCCATCCAGATGGGCGCCTTCGCTTTACGCGAGTCGTGGACCCAGATGACCGATGAGCAACGGGATCAGGTGCTCGGCATCGTGGCCGACCAGGCCGCCCATGTCCGCGGCATCCTCCAGGACATGATCCGCGGGCTGCCTGGTGAAGTCATCCGGGCCCTCAACGGGCTCGAGCGCCGGCCCGAGGAGCCGATGGGCTGAAGCGCCGGGTCAGGCCGGGTCCGGTCCGGCGTCTGGTGCGGGCGTCTGGCGCGACCACCATTCCGACTCGGCCCGGCGGGCCACCTCCCGGGCGGGAAGGTTGTGCAGCACGGCGATGGCGGCCACGTCGTCATGCTCGGCCTTGGCCCGACCGGGTGACACCTTGATCCGCACCGGGTGGCCCTCGACCTCGACCGTTTCGGTGTCCCGGCCCGCCGGCCAACGGGAGAGGATCGAGCCGCGCACCCCCAAGCTGCCCGTCTCCGACCGCATGACCGCCCGCACCTGAGCGGCCAGGGCCACGTCGGCCAGGGCGGAGACGATGTGGCCGGGCCGGCCCTTCTTCATGACCGCGGCGGTCACCCAGGCGTCATGCGCCCCGGCGCGCATCAGCGCATCGATGGCATGGGCCAGTGTCTCCCCGGTGGCGTCATCGACGTTGGTCTCCAGCAGGTAGACGGGCTGGCCGTCGAGGGGGGCGGTGCCGGTGAGATTCCCTTCGACGTCCTGGTCGGAGCGGGGCCCGGGCCCGAAGTGAGCGTCTCGACTCGACGCCGGCCGGACCAGGGCTTCACCGATCACCACCTGGGTGCAATTGGGCAACTCCTCCAACTCCCGGCTGCCCGCGCCGTAACCGGTGGAGGTGACCGTCATCGGCGGCAGCGGTCCGTGGGCGCTGGACAGGGCGGCCACCAGGGCGGCGCCGGTGGGGGTGGTCAGCTCCACGGTGACGTCCCGCCCATAGACGGGCACCTCGGCCAGCAGCTCCACCGCCGCCGGGGATGGATTGGGCAGCAGGCCGTGGGCGGAGCGGACCATGCCCGTGCCGGTGGCCACGGCACTCGTCTCCACCCGGTCCACCCCGAGGATCTCCAGGGCGGCGCAGGTTCCGACTATGTCCACGATGGCGTCGATGCCGCCCACCTCGTGGAAGTGGACCTGGGCCGTATTGCGATGGTGCAGCCGGCCCTCGACCTCGGCCAGCCCGGCGAAGGTGGCCAGCGCCCGGCTCCGGACCCGCACCGGCAGGTGGGCGCCGTCGATGAGGCTGACGATGTTGGCGTAGGTGCGCACCACCCCGTCCTCCGGGGCGTGGACCATCACGCGCGTGGCCGCGATCCCACCCCGCTGGACGGCTTCGGCCGTGACCGACCACTCGCCCATGGCGATCGATTCGAGCATGGTGCGCACGGCGTCGAGATCGGCCCCGGCGTCGATGAGGGAACCCAGGGCCATGTCCCCGGCTATGCCCGAGAAGCAGTGGAACCAGGCGATCCGGCTCACGCCGGCACGGTTCGGGTTGCGTCGGTTGGCGTTGCGTCGGGTCGGGTCGTGTCGAGCATGCGGCCGAGGGCGCTGGCGGCGCCGAAGCCGTTGTCGATGCCGACCACGGTCAGCCCGGCGGCGCAGGACGACAGCATGGCCAGCAGCGCCGTGACCCCCTCCAGGGCGGCCCCGTAGCCGACGCTGGTGGGCACGGCCACTACCGGGGCCCCGGTCAGGCCCCCGACTATGGAAGCCAGCGCCCCCTCCATGCCCGCCACCACGATCACGCCCTGGGCGCCCTGGAGCACATCGATCGATCCCAACAGGCGGTGCAGGCCGGCCACGCCGCAGTCGGCCAACAGGCACGGGGCGAAGCCGTAAGCGGCCAGGGTGGCCTGAGCCTCGGCCGCCACGGGCAGGTCGGCGGTGCCGGCCGTGACCACCACCACCCGTTCGGGCCGCCCCGGGTTGGGCCGCCAGACCAGGGTGGCCATGGTCGCCGGCTGAGCCGGGGTGGATACTCCCCCGGGATTGGCCGCCAGCGCGGCCTCGGCCTGCTCGGGACCGGCCCGGGTCAGCAGGACCGGCCCGCCGCTCGGATCGGCGAGGAGCTCGGCCACGATGGCTGAGGCCTGGGCCGGGGTCTTCCCCGGTCCGTAGACCGCCTCCGGCCGGCCCTGGCGCAGGTGGCGATGATGATCGACTTTGGCGAAGCCGAGATCGGCGAAGGGAAGCCGTCGCAGTCTTCCCACCGCCTCGTCCGCCAGGACCCGGCCGGCGGCCACGTCTTCCAGGAGGCCCCTCAGGGTGGCTTCGTCCATGGTCGTAACTATCCTGCCCCATGTGAGTGCGGCCGCCCCCCTCCGGACGGTCGGCTACCTCGGGCCGCCCGGTACCTTCACCGAAGAGGCGCTGATGGGCGAGGCCGACCTGGTGGCCTCAGCCGAGTTGGTGTCCATGGCCTCGGTGGGCGAAGTGCTGGCCGCCACCGAGGGCGGTGAGCTCGACCTCGGATTCGTCCCGATCGAGAACGCCATCGAAGGGGCGGTCACGGCCACCCTCGACGCCCTGGTCTTCCAGCACCGCCTCCTCATCCAGCGGGAGGTGGTGATCCCGATCCACATGCAGCTGCTGGGGCCGGCCGGCCTGGAGTTGGAGGCGGTCCGGTGGGTCATGGCTTTCCCCTTCGCTGAGGCGCAATGCCGGGGCTTCCTGGCCGCCAAGCTGCCGGGTGCCGAGGTCATCCCGGCCCATTCCAACGCCGAGGCCGCCCGCCGGCTGGCCGAGGATGCCCCCGGGGCGACGGCGGCCATCAGCACCTCCCTGGCCGCCCGGCTCTACGGCCTGGAGGTGATGGTGTCCGATGTGGAGGACCACCCCGATAACTCGACCCGATTTGTGGCTGTAGCCCGGGAAGGCATTCCGGCGCCGACCGGGCATGACCGCACCAGCATCGCCTGCTTCCAGAAGGCGGACGTGCCCGGGAGCCTGCAGTCCATCCTGGGGAACTTTTCGGCCCGGGGTATCCAGCTGTCCAAACTGGAATCCCGGCCGACCAAGAAGGGCCTCGGGGACTACTGCTTCATCATCGATCTGGACGGCCACGTGGCCGACGAGGTGGTGGCCGACTGCCTCCGCAACCTCCACGCCGGCCTGGCCGAGCTGCGCTTCATGGGCTCCTACCCGGCCGCCGGCGCCCACTACGAGGCCGGCCGGCGGGACGTCAGCCAGGCCAGGCAAGCAGCCGAGGACTGGGTTGCGGCTCTCCGAGCCCAGGTGCGGGACTGACCTGATTGTTCCGGTGCCGCGCCCGGACGCCGGCATCCGTTCGGCGGCGGCGCCTGAGCTGATTTCTCCAGTATTTCCGGGCTTTTCCTTCAGCTTGGTGCCCGCCCGTTACTGCCATAGTGTAAGATATCGAACAGGAGTTCGAGTCGAGCGCTAGGGGGCCGGCTTGCTGATCGAGGACCAGGGCAGCGCCTTCGCCAGCCCAGCGCATGAGTCGGCTCAGTCGTCTGGGTCGCGTCGGCTGTGTGAGCCGACACCAGCGGGCGCTGACGTGCTCGATCGCCTGGGGGCGCTCCTTGACGAACTGGGCGACCTGCCGGTTCGGACCTTGGCCAACATGAACTCCATAGGATCGCTGGCCAAGGCGTTCGCACGTCTCGACGGCATGTACGCCCGGGCCGCCGGCGCTTTCCGCGACCTCGGGGACTGGACCGACAGCGGTGCCCTGAGCGCCGGTGCCTGGCTGGCCACCGAGGCCCGCTTGCCCATTGGCGAGGCCCGGCGGCGGGTGTCGGTGGGCGCAACCCTGCGTGAGCTGCCCGCCACCTCCGCCGCCTGGGTGAGCGGGGATATCAACTCATCCCATGTCTCCCGCCTGGCCGGGGTCTACCGCCGGGCCACCGCCTTCGCCATGGAGCGGGACGAGAAGGTGCTGATCGATAAGGCCAAGACCCTCAAGTACGAGTCCTTTTCCAAGGTCGTCGCCTACTGGGAGGGCCTGGCCGACGCCGACGGCGCCGAGTCCTCTGCCCAGGCCAAGCGGGACCGGCGTGACGTCTACCTGGTCCGGTCCATCAACGAGATGTACCTCGGCCGGATGACGCTCGACCCCATCTCCGGGACCATCGTGGCCACCGAACTGGAACGACTCGAGCGGATCCTTTTCGAAACCGATTGGGCCCGGGCCAAGGAGCAGCTGGGACGCGATCCCCTGGTCACCGAACTGGGTCGGACCGCGGCCCAGCGCCGGGCCGACGCCCTGGTGGAGATGGCCACCCGCTCCGGGATCGCCCCCGCTGACGGGGTGCGACCGGCGCCGCTGTTCACCGTGCTGGTTGGATACGAGACCCTGCACGGCCGGATCTGCGAGTTGGCCGGCGGATCGGTACTGAGCCCGGGCTCTCTGTTGCCCTGGATGGACAAGGCCTACATCGAACGAGCCGTGTTCAGCCTCAAGAACCGCCTCGAGGTGTCCCACCGGGCCCGCCTGTTCACCGGAGCCACCCGGCGGGCCATCGAGATCCGGGACCGGGAGGGGTGCACCCACCCGTACTGCTACGCGCCGGCCTGGCGTTGCCAGGCGGACCACATCCAGCCCTACTCCGAGGACGGCCCCACCACCCAGGAGAACGGGCGGTTGGCCTGCGGCACCCACAACCGCGCCCGCCGATCCAAAGCCGACCCGCCTCTGTGGCGCCGGCCCCACTCATCGTCCGAAGGTCCGGACGACGCCTGAGCCGGCCGGTACGCTGAGCCGCCTGGAGGGGTGGCAGAGCGGCCGAATGCGAAGCTCTTGAAAAGCTTTGGGTTAATAGCCCCGTGGGTTCAAATCCCACCCCCTCCGCCCAGGTCAGAGGCACTTTTTGAGTCTCCGGCTCTTGCCTCCCGATGGGCTTTGCCCATAGAATGCCCATAGAAACGGGGCTCGGTCCATGGGCAAGGCCCCACAGGCCGGTCAGGCAGGGGAGGCCGAAGTGCAGGGGAGCATTCGCAAGCGGGGAGAGGGCAGCTGGGAGCTGCGCGTGTCCCTCGGGCGAGAGCCGGGGACGGGTCGGTACCGGTATGTCCATAAGACCGTCCACGGCGGCAAGCGGGAGGCCCAGAGGGCCCTCGCCCAGCTTGTCTCGGAGGTGGACCGGGGCCACCATCAGCACACTGAGCGCCACACCCTGGCCGAGCTCATCGAGCGGTGGATGAAGCATCTGGTCGCCCAGGGCCGGGCGCCGGGAACCCTGGAGCGCTACCGGTCGGCCATCGACTCCACCATCGTGCCGGCCCTCGGCCACATCCGCATCGACAGGCTC
>DATLUK010000282.1:0-4253 GCA_035533195.1 Acidimicrobiales bacterium
GGAGCTTCGCCTCCGGCGGGTCCCAGTCGATGTCGAAATAGCCGGCGTAGAGGCTGGAGGGCCCGTCCTCCAGGACGTCCCACCACCAGGCGTTGGCCCGTCCGGCGGTGGCCATGTGGTTGGGGACGATGTCGACCACCAGGCCGAGGCCCCGCCGGCTCATCTCCTCCACCAGTCGGCCGAAGGCCTCCAGTCCGCCCAGATCGGCCGACAGGCGGGAATGGTCCACCACGTCATAGCCGTGGGTGCTTCCGGCCGCGGCCTGCAGGACCGGTGAGCAGTAGAGGTGGGTCACGCCCAGCTCAGCCAGGTAATCAGCCAACCCGGCGGCGTCATCGAAGCCGAAGCCGGCGTGGAGTTGGACCCGGTAGGTCGCTCCGGGAGCAGGCTGGGCCTCAGGCATGGGCTGGCCGTACCCATGACCCGGTGGGGTCACGCCCTCCGGTCCGGAAAGATGGTCGTATGCCTTCACGTACCGGGCCCAACCGTCTGGCCGGTGAAACCAGCCCCTACCTGCGCCAGCACCGGGACAACCCGGTGGACTGGTTCCCCTGGGGGGACGAGGCCTTCGCCACCGCCGCCGGTACCGACCGACCCGTGCTTCTCTCCATCGGCTACTCCGCCTGCCACTGGTGCCACGTGATGGCGCACGAGTCCTTCGAGGACGAGGCCACCGCTGAGGTCATGAATGCCGGCTTCGTGAACATCAAGGTCGACCGCGAGGAGCGCCCCGACGTCGACGCCGTGTACATGGAAGCGGTCCAGGCCCTTACCGGGGGAGGAGGCTGGCCCATGACCGTGTTCCTCCTGCCCGACGGACGGCCATTCCTGGGCGGCACCTATTTTCCGAAGCGGGCCTCTCACGGCCATCCCGCCTTCACCGACGTGCTCGAGGCGGTCTCCCGAGCCTGGGCGGAGCGCCGGGCCGACCTGGTCGACCAGGCTGCCGCCCTGGTTGAAGCGGTGCAGGCCCGCAGCACCCTGCCCCCGCTCGAGTCTTCCGGCGCCGAGGCCGAGGCCGGATTGGGCGGCGCCTACCGGAGCCTCCGGTCCATGCACGATGAGGAGTACGGCGGCTTCGGACGGGCTCCCAAGTTCCCCCAGCCGGCCATGATCGAGCTCCTCCTGCGGGCCCACGCCCACAACCGGTCCGACGCCACACTCTCCATGATCACCACCACCCTCGACGCTATGGCCTCGGGCGGCATCTATGACCATCTGGGGGGCGGCTTCTCCCGGTACTCGGTGGATCGGACCTGGCTGGTCCCGCACTTCGAGAAGATGCTGTATGACCAGGCCGGGCTGGTCCGGGCCTACCTCCACGGCTGGCAACACACCGGTCACCGGCGCTGGCTGCAGGTGGTGGAGGAGACCATCGCCTACGTCCTGGGAGACCTGGCCAACGGGGCCGGGGGGCTGTGCTCGGCCGAGGATGCCGACTCGGAGGGCGAGGAGGGCCGCTTCTACCTGTGGACCCCGGCCCAGATGGAAGCCGTCCTCGGCCCATCGGCGGCGGCCGAGGCCGCCACCTGGTGGGGTGTGAGCGAAGGGGGGAACTTCGAAGGGCGCAACATCCTGCACCGGCCCGTCCGGGGCGATCTGATCCGACCCCCCGCCATCGAGACGGCCCGGGCCGCGCTGTTCGAGGCCAGGAAGTCCCGGGTGCGGCCCGGCCTGGATGACAAGGCGTTGACCGAGTGGAATGCCATGTTTGCCGGGGCACTGGCCGAGGCCGGTTCCGCCGCCGGGCGCTCGGACTGGGTGGCCGGAGCCGAAGCCATCGGCCGTTTCCTACTGGACAACCTACGCAACCCGACCGGGCGCTGGATGCGCTCCTGGCAGGACGGGCGGGCGGCTCATCTGGCCTACGCCGCTGACTACGCCTGGCTGACCGACGCCTTCGTTCGTCTCTATGAGGCAACCGGACGACTGGCCTGGCTGCACGAGGCGGCCGTGACCGCCGACGCCATGATCGAGTTGTTCTGGGACGAGGCGGATCAGGGACTGTTCACCACCGGTCGGGACGGAGAGGCCCTGATCGTGCGGGCCAAGGACTTCCTCGACGGCGCAACGCCGGCGGCCAACTCGGTGGCGGCTGTGGCCCTGGTGAGGTTGGCCGCCCTGATCGGGAGGGAGGACCTGGCCGGGCGGGCCCAAGCCATCGTGGACCGGGTCGGTGCGCAGGCCGGCGCCCACCCCTCGGCTTTCTGCCACCTGCTCGGGGCGGTGGACATGCTCGGATCCGGCACCATTGAGATCGTGGTGCCAGGACGCTTCCCTGATCTGCTCGAGGTAGTCAGGCGACGCCACCTGCCCAACTCGGTTCTGGCCTGGGGCGAGTCGGGCGGCGGGCCGCTGTGGGAGGGGCGACGCCCGGGGGAGGCCTACGTGTGCCGGGGAACGACCTGCCTGGCGCCGGCCGGCAATCCGGTGGAGCTGGGCCGGGTGCTCGATGCCCTCTGAGTTCCCCCAGCCGCGTCCGTCCGGAGGATCCACCCCTGAACACGGCGAAGGGGCCACGATGGTGCCGGTGCATACGGTCACTTTGCCGACCAGAACGACCCAGCCCGGCAGCACGCTGGACCTCATGGTCCTGGCCGACGGCCCGGAGGGGTGCGCGGCGGTTGACGTCCGCTCCGGTTCGCTGGTCCGGGCCACCTACCCGGGCCGGCCGGACCGACTCCTGGGTGCCTTCGATCTGATCAGGGCCGTTCTGGCCGAGGATCCCGATGGTCCCGACCCCACCCAGCCCGAGGCCGTCTCGCTGGCCGCCACGCCCGAGGTCCTGGGCCGGGTCAGGCGGAGGCGGGCCCGACGGCTGTTGGAACCGCTGACCCTTCCCGCCGGCGCCGAGCCGTTCGGCTTTCCCGGTTCGGCCACGCCGTACTGGCTGGTGCCAGGGGACCGGCCTTCACTGGCGGTGCTGCGGCCCCAGTCGGGGCCGCAGGTCAAGCGCTACCGGGACGGCCTGTTCTGCCGGTTCGGCTGGCGCGGCGTCGAAGTGGAGCTGCCCCTGATCGACCGGGCGGTCCGCCGGATGACCGCAGCCGTGGACGCCCCTCGCCTCTCGGGAGGCCAGTTGGCCGGCGCCCTGGGCTTTGAGCCCTCCCACCTGGTCCTCGCCCTCACCACCCCCCACGAGGGCCGCTGCTACAAAGTTGTCACCGGCCTGATCCCCGCACCCTGAGTCGCCTCAGGCGACGGTGTAGCTGAGTCGCCTCAGGCGACGGTGCGCAGCATCCGCTCCAGGGTGCCCGACTCCAGGCGGCGGGCCGTGGCCTCGTAGGCGGCCTGGGCCACTGGCGCCAGGTCTCCCGCCCTCATGAGGTTGATCCCGTGGATGCGAGCCTCGGCGGCTCCGGGCCGGAACAGGAATACGTGGCTGCCCTTGCGATCGGCCTGGCCCAGCTCGGCGTCCAGGGTCGCGTTGGCGAACCGCCGCACCAGGCGGCCGGCGCAGCCGGGCGGGTCCGACGGGTCGAAGCCCATCGGCACTAGGGAGATGATGAGGTCGGACCCGGCCCGGGCAGCCAGATCCAGGTTGGTGGTCGAGTGGGCCCCGCCGTCGATCAGCTCCCGCCGCCCGTAGCGCACCGGTGGGTAGACGCCAGGGATGGCACAGGAGGCCATGACCGCCTGGGCGAGGGTCATGCGGGGCGGCCGGGACCGACCCAGGACGATGCGCCGACCGCTGACGATGTCAACCGCACACAGCCAGATCGCCTTCCTGGGCCACTCCGAGGGCAACTCGGACTCCAGGCGGAGGCGGCCGTCGGACATCCGGAACAGACCGCCCGGAAAGGCCCGACGGAGGGGGCCCGGCAAGACCGGCAGCGGGAGGCGCAGCACGCTGCGACTCATCACGAAGGCCGAACCGAGTGAGCGTCGGATCAGATCCACCGGCGTGTCGAAGGCCCGGGCGAAGAGGTCGGGCAGGATTCCGGAGTCATGCTCCTCCTCGGCGTCGGACACCGGCCCCGGAGGCAACTGGACACCGGACAGGACCAGATTCCACAGATCCTGGATCGACCAGCCGGCCCGGATATAGGCGGCCACCACGCTGCCGGCGCTGGTCCCGATGACCAGGTCGGAGTCGTCAGGGTTGAAGCCGGCTACCTCATGGAGAGCTTTGAGGGCCCCGGCGTGGTAGGCGAGACCGACGGTCCCGCCCGCCCCCAGGACGAGAGCAGTGCTCAGCGGCCGACGGCGTGAGAGGCGAGGTCCTCGGCCATCGCCCACCCGAAGGCCACCAG
>DATLUK010000283.1:0-2603 GCA_035533195.1 Acidimicrobiales bacterium
GGGCACCGCCTCCGGCCACCTCGACGTCGGCCCGCCAGGTCGAGGCGTACTGGCCCTGGTTGGGGAAGAACTGATCGTCCCGCAGCACGGCGGCCATGGGGCGGCCGAAGCCGGCCTCGCCCAGCGCCTCTTTGAGCCGGACGAAGACGGGGGCGTGGCGCAGGACCAGGCCGACCTGGCTCGGCACTCCGGCCGCTTCCAACACCCCCGCCAGCCGCTCTGCGCCGGCCAGGTCGGGGGCCAGCGGCTTTTCACAGAACACGGCCAGCCGGCGGGCGGCCGCCGCCTCCACCGCCTCCAGATGCGAGCTGGTGGGCGTACAGATCCACGCTGCGTCCACCCCGTCCAGCGCCGCGGCCAGGTCGGCGGCGGGCCGGCATCCCTCGTGGGCGGAGGCGAAACGGTGAGCCCGGGAGGGATCCAGATCCCACGTGGTGGCCACCACTGCGTCGGTGTGGCCGGCCCGGCGCAGGGCCCGCAGGGCGTGGGAGTGGGTCGCCCCGATGAACCCGCATCCGATGATGGCGATTTTCACTGTGCTTGTTCACCCGCCGGGTCCCCTGCGCCCCGGCTCCTCCGGACGGCGGGGGCCCCTGCCCCGCCGCCGGCTGTCTCCCCGGGGCCCCATTGGGTGTCCCCTATGCGCTTGACCCTCAGGCCGTCGGGGGCGGTCAGGGTGGCGGGGCCGACGGCAGTGTCCCCGAAGCGGCGGCGGATGTCATCGATGGCGCTGGTGGCCGCCTTCCAGCCGGCGTCGTCCGCGCCGGCGGTGGCCAGATCGTCCAGGGAGAGCTGTTCAGCGCCGGCGTCACCCAGGCCGGACACGCTCACCCCGAGCAGCCGAACACCGGCGGACACGTCGACCTCCTCCAGCAGAGCGAGAGCGATCCGGCTGACGACCTGGGCCGTGGTGAAACCGGCCGGCTCGGTACGGGATCGGGTGATGGTGGAGAAGTCCCCGTAGCGGACCTTGAGGGTCACCGTCCTGGCCTCCAGGGACGCGTGCCGAAGCCGAGCGGCCACCGAGTCGGACATGCGGACCACCTCCACGGCCAGGGCCTCGGGCCGGTAGTGGTCCTTGGCGTAGGTCTCCTCGTGGCCGATCGACTTGGTGGGCCGGCTCGGTTCCACCCGGCGGGGGTCTCGCCCCCACGCCAGCTCGTGGAGGTGGTGCCCGGCGGCCTGGCCCAGCGAGCCGACCAGCGACTCGAGAGGAGCTCGGGCCAGGTCCCCGACGGAGGAGATGCCCATTCGGGTCAGCCTGGCGGCGGTGGCCGGCCCGACACCCCATAGAGCGCGGACCGACTTGGGGTGCAGGAAGGCCAGCTCCTCCTCGGGGGTGACCACGAAGATCCCGGGCCCGGGTTGGGGGCCGCTGGGCGACGGCCTCGGCTTGGCCTCCTTGGACGCCAGCTTGGCCATGAGCTTCGTGCGGGCCACACCCACCGAGCACTCGATGCCCACCGTGTGGCGCACCTCATGCCGGATCCGGGCGGCCACCTCGGGGCCGGAGCCGAAGAGGCGCCGGGCCC
Source organism: Acidimicrobiales bacterium (assembly GCA_035533195.1). Taxonomy (GTDB): domain Bacteria; phylum Actinomycetota; class Acidimicrobiia; order Acidimicrobiales; family JAJPHE01; genus DAHUYE01. The sequence continues at coordinate 1,533 of DATLUK010000283.1, forward strand.
CGGAAACGTCCAGGAAGGCCTCGTCCAGGGCGATGCCTTCCACCAGGGGAGTGAAGGACAAGAAGATGCGGTGGATGGCCGAGCTGGCCTCCTGGTAGTCGTCAAAGTGGCCTGGGAGGAACACAGCCTGCGGGCACAGCCGCCGGGCCCGGGCGGTGGGCATAGCCGAATGGATGCCGTAGGCGCGGGCCTCATAGGAACACGACGCCACCACGCCCCGGTTGCCTGTTCCCCCGACGATGACCGGACGGCCGGCCAGGGTGGAGTCCTTCTTGATCTCCACGGCGACGTAAAAGGCGTCCATGTCCACGTGCAGGATTGAGGGAGCGGCAGGCTCCTCGGGCGCCGGTCCGGTCACGGAGTCTCCCCGATGACGGTGTAGGCACCGGCCCCCGGTCCGTTGACCGTGTAGCGAAAGCTGCGGGCGTCCACCCAGCGTTCGACCAGCCAGGCGCCCAGCGGCTCGCGCACCCAGGCGTGGTTGGACTCTAGGTGTCCGGCGCAGCCCGAGGGGTCCACGAAGCGGGCGTCGACCACGATGCCGTCGGGGTCACCAGGGCTCAGCTCCCCGCTGAAGGAGGTGGCCAGATGGACCTCGGCCCGCAGGTGCCAGCCGGCCTCGGGGGCCACAGCCTCGACCCGGTAGATGGGTCCGGTCCAGCCGGTCACGTGCAGGCCGGTTTCCTCCCGAACCTCGCGGGTGAGCCCATCAGTTAGCGACTCGCCCTCGTCCACCTCGATGACCCCGCCCGGCGGAGACCAGTCCAAGGAGCCGTCCCGCCGGCGGTTCTGCACCAGCAGGATCCCCTCTGGCCCCTCCAGCAGACCCCCCGCCACCAGCCACTTCCTCACGCCAGGCGGAGGCGTCTGAACCCCTCGGCGTGCCTGACCCCGGCCTGGCGCCCCCCCTCCTCGGCCCGCTGCCGGACGACGTTGCGGAACCACTCCGTGCCCTCCCCCAGTTGGCTCTTGTGACAGAGGATGGCCTTGGTCTTGAGCTCGAGGCTGGAGGACACGTCCACCCAGACGTCGGGGGCGATGGTGCCGGTCATGAGCACGGTCGAGACCAGA
>DATLUK010000284.1:0-5304 GCA_035533195.1 Acidimicrobiales bacterium
CACGCTGCCGTTGGAGACCACGCCGACCACCAGGGCCAGGCGGGGGGCCAGGCTCACCACCTGGATCGAGCGCAGGCTGGCCGCCTCGGTGGGCGGGCTGACCACCACGGCGGCGTAGGAGGTCATCTGGGACAGGAGCCGGGAGGTGTCCTGGAGCATCTGTTCCAGCTCCCCGTGCGCCTTGGCGAAGAACTCTTTGACCTGCTGGCGGGCCGCCGGGTCCAGCGGGCCGGGCGCCTGCAGCCGATCGACGAAGAACCGGTATCCCTTGTCAGTCGGGATCCGCCCCGCCGAAGTGTGCGGCTGGACCAGGAAGCCCTCCTTCTCCAGGGCGGCCAGCTCGTTGCGCACGGTGGCCGAGGAGACGGGCACGTCCGGGCGGCCGGCCACGTGACCCGAGCCGACCGGCTGGGCCGTCTCGATGTACTGCTCAACCACGGCCCGGAGGATGGCCGCCTTGCGATCGTCCAGCTCGGAGTCCACAGGCACCTCCTCCCACCGGGCAGCGTTGAGCGTTAGGCGTTGGCAGTCGAGTCTACCGAGTGCCAGGCAGACCTCTGTGGCCCCGGGATAGCCTGCCGCCCGTGCCCAACCCGGTGGTGCTGATCCACGGCTTCGCAAGCTCGTTCCAACACGGCTGGGCCGAGGACGGCTGGCCCGATCTCCTGGCCGACGAGGGCCGGGAGGTCATCGGCCCCGACCTGCCCGGTCACGGCCATGCCGATAAGCCCACCGACCCGGCTGGTTACGCGGAGATGGAAGGCGATGTGCTGGCTGCATTTGCCGAGCACCCCCGGGTCGATGCGGTCGGGTTCTCCCTCGGCGCCCGCATCCTCCTCACTTTGGCCAGCAATCAGCCCGAGCGCTTCGGGCGCCTGGTGGTGATGGGCGTGGGGGCCAACCTGTTCCGCAACGAGGCCAACGACGCCCTGGCCGATGCCGTCGAGCACGGGGCCCCCCCCGACCAGATCGGCCTGCGAGTGTTCGAAAAGATGGCCTCCGATCCCCGCAACGACCGCCGAGCGCTGGCGGCGGTGATGCGACGAGTACCCCCACCCCTCGACGCCGCCCGTCTGGGAAGGGTCAGTTGTCCAGTGCTGGTGATCCTGGGGGACAAGGACTTTGCCGGGCCGGCGGAGCCGCTGGTGGAGGCGCTGCCCCATGTCGAGTTCGTCAGCCTGGCCGGCGTCGACCACTTCGCCACCCCTAAGGACTTCCGGGCCATCGACGCCGCCCTGCGCTTCCTCTCAGCCTGATCGGCCCCGGCGCCGGCTCCGGCCCCAGCGGCGGCCCGGGCCGTGCCGGCCCCAGCGACTAGAAAGGCGCCCATGCGTACGCGATTGACCGATGTCCTAGGAATCGAACACCCCGTCATGCTGGCGGGCATGGGTGGGGTCTCCTATTCGGCCCTGGTGACGGCCGTGTCCGAGGCGGGAGGGTTCGGGTGCCTGGGCGCCTCCACCATGGGGATGGACCAGATGGTAAAGGAAATGGCGACGGTGCGGGCCGGCACGTCCAAGCCCTTCGGCGTCGACCTGCTCACCGCCGCCTCCCGGGACATGGGGGCCCAGGTGGAGAAGATCGTGGAGGCCGGGGCCAACGTCTTCGTGGCCGGCCTGGGCGTGCCCCGGGATGTCATCGAGCAGTGCCACCGCTCCGGCCTGCTGGTGGCCAACATGTGCGGCAAAGTTGACCACGCCCGCCGGGCCGTCGAGGCCGGCTGTGACCTGGTGATCGCCCAGGGCACCGAGGCCGGCGGCCACACCGGCCAGGTGGCCACCATGCCCCTGGTGCCCCAGATAGTTGACGCCGTCGGGGACCGGGTGCCGGTGGTGGCAGCCGGGGGCATCTTCGACGGCCGGGGCCTGGCCGCCGCCATCGCTCTCGGCGCTGACGGCATCTGGGTGGGCACCCGCTTCATCGCCACCCCCGAGGCCCGCTCGGTGCCGGGATACAAAGAGGCTCTGGTCAGCACGGCCGAGGACGGCACCGTCGTCACCCGGGCCTACACGGGCAAGACGCTGCGGGCCGTGCGCAACTCTTACAACACGTGGTGGGAGACCCACACCGATGAGCTGCAGCCCTTCCCCAACCAGATCGGCCGCTCCGCCGGCGACGGCGCCATGCACCTCGGCGGCGGGCCCGAGGACGAAGTCGACCCGGACAAGGAGTGCTACCCGGCCGGCCAGGGCGTGGGCGCCATCCATGAACTGGTCCCCGCCGCCGAGTTGGTGGCCCGCTTCGTAGCCGAGGCCGAAGAGGCCCTCGACCGCATGGCCTCAGTCAGAGTCTGAGTCGCCAGGCCGGCGGGGCTGGGGTCCCCGCCGGCACCGTCCGGCCGGCGGCCGGACAATGGGCTCAGTCCTCTAGGCGCAATGCGGATATGAAGGCCTCCTGGGGCACTTCGACCCGGCCGATGGACTTCATCCGCTTCTTGCCTTCCTTCTGGCGCTCCAGCAACTTTCGCTTGCGGCTGATGTCACCGCCGTAGCACTTGGCCAGCACGTCCTTGCGCTTGGCCTTGACCGTCTCGCGGGCGATGATCCGCCCGGCTATTGAAGCCTGGATCGGCACGTCGAAGAGCTGGCGCGGGATCAGCTCGCGCAGCTTTTCGGTCATGCGCCGGCCGTACTCAGAGGCCTTGGACTTGTGCATGACGGTGGAGAAGGCGTCCACCGGAACGCCGTTCAAGACCACGTCGATCTTCACCAACTCGGACGCCTCGTAGCCGGCCGGCTCGTAGTCGAGACTGGCGTAACCCTTGGTCCGGCTCTTGAGCTGGTCGAAGAAGTCCACCACCACTTCGGCCAGGGGGATCCGGTAGATAAGCTCGACGCGCTCGGGCGAGAGGTATTCCATCTTCACCATGTCGCCCCGCCGGGACTGGCAGAGCTCCATGACCGTGCCGGTGTACTCGGCGGGGAGCAGCACGGTGGCGTTGAGGAAGGGTTCTTCGATGGCCGCCAGCAGGTTGGGTGCGGGGAGTTCGGACGGGTTGTCCACCTCCACGACTTCGCCGTTGGCCAGGGTGGCCCGGTAGGCGACCGACGGGGCGGTAGCGATCAGGCTGAGGTCGAACTCGCGCTCCAGGCGCTCCCGCACGATCTCCATGTGCAACAGGCCGAGGAAGCCGCAGCGGAAGCCGAAGCCCAGGGCCCCGGATGTCTCGGGCTCGTAGGTGAAGCTGGAGTCGTTGAGGCGCAGCTTCTCCAATGAGTCGCGCAGGTCGGAGTACTCGTCCCCGTCCACGGGATACAGGCCGCAGAAGACCATGGGCTTGGGGTCCTGATAGCCGGGCAGGGGCTGGGCTACCGGATGCGCGGCCAAAGTGACCGTCTCACCCGAGCGGGCCTCCCCCACGTCCTTGATGCCGGCGATGAGATAACCCACCTCCCCCGGGCCGAGGCTGACCACCGGCCGGGGCACAGGCGTGCGCACGCCGATCTCTTCGACATCGTGGGTGGCGCCGGTCTGCATGAAGCGCAGCCGGGCTCCGGTCTTGAGGGTGCCCTCCATGACCCGCAGCGAGCTGACCACGCCCCGGTACTGGTCGTAATAGGAGTCGAAGATGAGGGCGGCCAGATCGGCGTCGGGGTCCCCTCCGGGCGGCGGGATGCGCGCCACCACGGCGTCGAGCAGTTCGGCCACACCCTCCCCCGTCTTGGCCGAGATGTGGAGGATGTCGGAGGCGGCCAGGCCGAGGACGTTTTCGATCTCCTTGGCATGGCGCTCGGGCTCGGCGGCGGGCAGGTCGATCTTGTTGAGAGCGGCCACGATCTCCAGGTCGTTCTCCAGGGCCAGGTAGCAGTTGGCCAGCGTCTGGGCCTCGATGCCCTGGGAGGCGTCCACCAGGAGGATGACGCCCTCGCAGGCGGCCAGGCTCCGGCTGACCTCGTAGCCGAAGTCAACGTGTCCGGGGGTGTCGATCAGGTGCAGCACGTGGTCGCGCCAGTGGACCCGCACGTTCTGGGCCTTGATGGTGATGCCCCGCTCCCGCTCGATGTCCATGGAGTCGAGGTACTGGGCCCGCATGTCCCGGGGATCGACGGCCCCGGTCAGCTCCAGGATGCGGTCGGACAAGGTGGACTTACCGTGGTCGATGTGGGCGATGATCGACAGGTTGCGGATGTGGGAAGGCACGGGTCTCGGCTCGGTCGGTTCGGCTCAGTAGCCCAGGGCGGGGTCGATGAGCCCGATCAGCTCCTCACCCCTCCCGAAGCGGGCCACGTTCTGTCGGATGCGCTCCGACAGGGGCGCCACGGCCATGTCCGGGGTGTTGGCGGCATGGGGCGTGATGATGCAGTTGGGCATCGACCAGAGCGGGTGCCCGTCGGGCAGCGGCTCGGGATCGGTGACGTCCAGAGCGGCGCCGCCGATGGCGTCGCGGCCCAGGGCGTCGACCAGGTCATCGGTGCGGATGTGGCGTCCACGGGCCACGTTGACCAGCCAGGCCTCGGGCCGCATGGCGGCCAACTCGGCGGCGCCGACCAGGCCCTCGGTCTCGGGGGTGAGGGCCAGGGCCAGCACGACCAGGTCGGCCATCCCGATGGCGTCGAGCAGGTGCGCGGGGGTCATGGTCCGATCCGCCCCGGGGAGGGCGTCGTGGCTCCGGCGCACCACCACGTTCTGGGTGCCGAAGGGAGCGAGGAGCCGAAGCAGGGCCTCGGTGATGCCGCCGCCGCCCACGATGCAGACGTCCCGACCATGGAGGATCCGCCCGGTCGGCCGGGCCCAGCTGGTGGCTCGGGCCGAGGCGGCCACGTTGCGCATGCCGGCCAGGGCCAGGGCCAGGGCGTGTTCGGCCACCGGCTCGGCGTAGACGCCCTTGGCGCAGGTCCAGGTCCGCCCATCCCCGAAGCGCCCTGTCCCGGCAAAGCCCTCCACCCCGGCCAGGGGCAATTGCACCCACCGGATGGACGGTCCCGCCTCCAGGGCCTCGCTCAGACCCTCATCGCTCCACGCCGCCATCCAGACCAGGGCCTCGGCCTGGGCCGGCTCGACCAGGCTCCCCCCGGCCGACTCCACGGCCGCTTCGACCCAGTCCACCCCGCGAGGCACCACGGCAATGCGGGGGGAGGGCACCCGCCCAGCCTACGGGCTGCTCACCCCGGCCAACTGCTAGCATCTGCGGGTTCCCGGATGGCCGAATGGCCCCGGTGACACCCCTTCTCTCCCTGCAAGCGAGCGCCGGACAGCCATGGCCAACATCAAGAGTCAGATCAAGCGGAACCGTCAGAACGAGCGCCTGCGCGAGCGCAACAAGGCCGTTCGCTCCGAGCTCAAGACCCGGGTCAAGAACGCCGT
>DATLUK010000285.1:0-9620 GCA_035533195.1 Acidimicrobiales bacterium
ACCGGAGCCCACCACATATCCTCCCGGTCGAAGATGGGCCCCCACTCAGCCAGGGTCCGCTCGGCGAATATCCCGTCCAGCATGGACACGATCTCCTCCGCCTTGCCCATCCGGTCGCGCAGGCTGGCGTAGCCGTCCTGGCCGATCAGATCGTCGCGGCCCACGGCCCGCATGAGGTCGGGCCAGTGGCGGTCCCCCTCCAGGCCCAGCAGCCAGAACCAGCGACCTTCTGAATCGGCGTAGGAATTGAAGGCCGGGTTGATGCTGCGCTCCCGGCTCATGCCCACCGGGTTGGGCGCGCCGGAGCGCAGGGACATGCTGGTGTCCCAGCTCATGATGAACACGCCGGCCCGGAACAGCGACGTGGAGACCAGCTGGCCGGCACCGGTCCGTTCCCGCTCGAAGAGGGCGGCGGACACCCCGGCACACAGGCCCATGGCCGTGGTGTGGTCTCCCATTCCTCCCCGGGCGGCCGGGGGAATCTCGTGGGGACGGGTCAGGGCGGCGGCCATGCCTGAGCGGGCCCAGAAGCCTCCGAAGTCGTAGCTGGCCCGGTCCTTTTCCGGTCCCTCCGCCCCGTAGCCGGTCACCGAGGCGTAGACCAGGCGCGGGAACCGCTCCCGGAGACTGCCGTAGTCGAGGCCCCAGCGGTCCAGCGCCCGCTGGCGGAGGTTGGTGACGAAGACATCGGCGCCGGCGATCAATTCGACCGCAACCTCCCGTCCGGCCGGTGAGCCCACGTCCAGGGCGAGGCTGCGCTTACCCCGGTTGTCCATCTCGAAGGCGCCGTTGACGGCGGCGCTGCCGTACAGGCCGCGGAAGGGGTCACCCCCCGGTGGCTCGATCTTGACCACCTCGGCTCCCCAGTCAGCCAGCAGGCCCCCGCAGGATGGCCCGGCCACCCATACGCCCATCTCCACCACTCTGATCCCGGTCATCGGCCCGCTCATGGCCGCGATGCTGGCACGCCGGGAGGTGAGGCGACCTGGCCGGTGGGTGGGCATCTTCGCCCTGGTGCCAATAGTCTGGAGGCCAACCCCTGGTCCGGGCCGTGGGGGCGGTCGACCTCTGCGCTGGGATGATCAGATGACCGCTGTCGATAAGACTCCCAAGGAGTCAGTGGAGCGCCGCTCCCGCCTGCCGGCCCCCATCCGGCGCGATCAGCTCCTCGACGCCGCCCGAGCTCTGGTGTTGGAAGCGGGCACGGAGGCCGTGACCATGGAATCGGTTGCCGCCGCCGCCGGGGTGTCCAAGACCCTGGGCTACGCCTATTTCGATAACCGCACCGAGTTGTTGCTGGCTCTCTTCGACCGGGAGGTTGGGGATCTGCAGCGGCGAGCGGCCGCCGAAATGGCCGACTCGCCCGGGCTCACGGACAAGCTCCGGGCCGCGGTGCGCGTCTGGTTCGACGTGGTCGCCTCCGAAGGCGGGGTGGCCTCGGTCCTGCTCCAGTCCAGCCAGCTGCGGGGCCGGTTAGGAGAGCGGCGCCAGGAAGCCCTCCGCAGCATCGAGGAGCTCTACGGACGCCAGGTGGCTGTCGAGTTCGGCGTACCCGAGGAGCGTGCCGTCGTGGTGATGGCTGCCCTCATAGCTGCTCTGGGCGGGGTAATCGACCGCTGGACATCGACAGGGGAACCCCGCGAGCTGGTCGAGTCGGTCTACCTGGAGATGGCGGACGCCGCTCTAAGGCAGTTGGTACCCAGCGGCCGGCCGGCCCGCTAAGCGATACTCCGGCGGATCAGGTCGGCTCGCTAACCGTTGGCCGGGCGGACTCGGATGCGTCCCCCCAGCCGTCCCAGAGCCGCCACTGTGGCCCCCTTCGGGGTCCGGCTGCTGGCGGCCGGCTCGGTGGCGTCGTCCTGACCGGCCCCGGCCTGGGGAGCCTCCTTGCCCGTCTGCGGGGCCGGTTGGTCTCCCTTGGCAACGGAAGGCGCGCTCTCCGGCTCTTCACCGAAGCGGGGGAGCCGTACCTTGGACAGGCCCGGTGTTCTTCCGCTCGGCGGGGCGATACTCACCTTCGGCCGGGTGCTCACCTCGACCAGTCCGGCCGACACCAGGTCGGCCAGGGCGAAGGAGAGCTCGAAGTGACTGAGGCCGAGGGTGCGAGCCAGGGCGATCCCGTTGCGCCGACCATCCACGGCGGCAAGGATGCGCCACGACGGCCGGGAGATGGTCACCTCGGCAGCGGCCAAGTCGCTCACCAGGCGGGGCTGCACGTCCAGGGACGGGATGATGAGCTGGACCCGCTCCCATTCCTCTACCCGGCGTCGGGCTCCGGACAGGACGGAGTCAACCGGGGCATCGAGGTTCCGGCCCGAGCTGGGAACGGCGTTGGGATAGAACTCGAAGCTGCCGTGGTCCCAGCGGAGGACCTCGAAGCAGGTCTCCTCCAGACGGGGCCGGCTGTCGGCCACTCTGACGGGGATGCCGTGATCGGAGGACTCGGCGTGGGTCAGCCGGCCTTCGGCCAGGTAGAGCTCGACCACAGCGGAACCGCAGTGCATCCTCAGCTTCCCCGACTGGCATTTGCGCGACAGCATCCCGAGGACCTCGGGGAAGTCGAAGGTGTCGAAACTGCCCTGCAGCATGGTGGCTCCGTTTCCGCCTGACGCCCCCCATTGTGACGTGTCTTCGATGGGCGCGTGAGCCGGTCAGAAGCGTCTTACCGGACGACGTCGACGGTGATTGTCCACAGCCGCACGAAGTCCGGGCAGGCTTGCCCGGCCGGACATATCGGCCGGGCGTCGGAACTCACCCGGGTGCTGCCGGGGGTCCGAGCCACGAACGTGCCCGAGGCGTCACCGGTGGTGGAGTTGGCCGAAGTGGCGGTCTCCTCGAGCATGGTGGCAGCGGCCGAGCGGGGCTCGCTCCATCGCTGTGATCCGCCCCCCGACAGGCGCACTTCCAGGGTCTGGCCGACCCGTAGGCTGACCGTCTGACCCCGGTCAGTCTGGGTCACGACCAGCGGTGGCGGGGTCTGTCCACCAACCGAAGCGCCTGATCCGGACCCGGACAGCGAATGGGCCGCTCCGGCACTGGTTCGGGCCGATCGGGCCGCGGTGGAGAGGTTGGTGGAGGGCCGGACCACCAGCAGGGCGGCCACCGCCGCCACCGCCCCGGTCACCACCAGGCCGGCCAGGAGCCGGTTCCGGGCCGGACCGGGCCGGACCGCCGCCCCCAGCCGGTCCCACCCGGGGCGACGGGCATGCGCTTGGGCACCCCGTAAGACGGCCTCGGCGGCGGCATCGGCGCGGAGGGCAGGCTCATGGGCGGAGGCCGCCGCCGACAGTCCACGGCGCAGGCGGTCCTCGAGTTCGTCAGCCATCAGTGGTCCTCTCTTCACCCAGCAGCCTGGCGAGTGATGCCCGGGCCTTGGCCAGTTGGGACTTGACCGTCCCTACCGAACAGCCCAGCGTCCGGGCGATGTCCGCCTCGGGCAGATCCTCGTAGTAGCGGAGTACCACCGCCGCTCTCTGCCGGGGCGGGAGGCTGCGCACGGCGGCCGTTACCCGCTTCGCCTCGTCCGGTTCGGGCCGGCCGGAGACGCCGGCGGTGTCCGCCTCGCTGCGGCGGAAGGTGATGGCGTTGACCCGGGCTTCCACCGATCGGCGCCGGAGCCGTGAGCGGCACAGATTGACTACGGCGGTGCGCAAATAGAGATCGGACCGGTCGAGCTGCGCCAGGCGGGCTGCGGCCGATGGGGTGCCGCACGTCTTCATGAACGCCTCCTGGACGACTTCCTCGGCGGCGGCGAAGTCTCCCAGTATCAGCCCGGCCAGCCGGCACAGCCCGACCCAGTGGGCTCCGAAGAGACCCCGGACGAACCCTTCACCGGCGGGGCCGGTCTGGTCGTCACCTCGGTCGGAAGGGCCGGCCCTCTCCATCAGGTCTCCCGGGAAAGGTGCAGCGTCCACTGAATCACTGACGCATGAGTAGAGCGCCGGGTTGCCCTCTCCGGCTCGACCCCCCTCCGGCGAAGCTGACCGTCTCCGGTGTTCATCCCTCCGCCGGTCTGGCGCTCACCCTGCCCATCGACGCTCCCCTCGAAGTTGAGGGCCGGACCCTATAGCGCCAAAAGTTGACTGATTTGGTCAGGAATGGTTCACTGGGCGACCATCCCGCCTCGGTCCGCCTCGACCGGCGCGCCCTTCCATCGGAGTAGCAGTGGAGTTTCTCCGCCCCGACATCGAGTTGAACCAGGTCGAGCGCTGGAAGCTGGCGCGTCATCCTCTCGACGTCAGGCAGGCCATCATCGAGCGCTACTCGGTGGAAGGCCCGGAGGCCATCGCCAGCGTCGATGGGGAGCTGGAGCGCTTCAAGTGGGCCGGCTTGTATCCCCAGCGCCAGGGGGCCGAGTGGTTCATGCTGCGCATCAAGGTGCCCGGAGGTGGGCTCGGGGCGGCCCAGGCCGCCGAGGTTGGTCGCGTCGCCGATGAGCTGGCCCGCGGCCCCGAGCCCCACCCGTTGTGGGGTGACGGGTACCTCGACATCACCACCCGCCAGAGCATCCAGATGCACTGGCTGCGGATCGAGGACATCCCCCGTGTCTGGCAGCGTTTGGAGGCGGTTGGACTCACCACCGTCCAGGCCTGCGGGGACTGCTCCCGGAACGTCCTGTGCTGCCCGGTGGCCGGGATCGACGCTGAGGAGGCTTTCGACGCCCTCCCGACCGCCCTGGCTATCTCCGACTACTTCACCGGCAACCGCGAGTACGCCAACCTTCCCCGCAAGTTCAAGATCAGCGTGACCGGCTGCCTGGATGACTGTGCTCAAGGGGAGATCAACGACATCGGCCTCCAGCCGGCCCGGTCCGAGGATGGGGCCCTCGGTTTCAATCTCCTGGTCGGGGGGGGCCTATCGGACGGGCCGCGAATGGCCACCGACATCGATGTCTTCCTCGAGCGGGATCAGGCCGTGGAGATCACCCGCGGCGTCGCCCAGGTCTTCGGTGAGCTGGGCAACCGGGGCAACCGGGGCGTGGCCCGGATGCGCTACCTGGTCCAGGAGCTCGGGGGCGAGGTCTTCCGGGCCGAGCTGGCCAAGCGCACCGCTTTCGAGTTGCGACCGGCCGGGGTGAATCTGACCCGGCGCTACCGGGGCGATCACGTCGGCGTTCACGCGCAAAAGGAAAGGGGCCTTTCCTACGTCGGACTCTGCGTACCGGTCGGCCGCTTGAGCGGAGCCGAACTGACCGAGGCAGCTCGGCTGGCCGAGCGCTACGGGGATGGACGGATCCGCTTGACCACCGACCAGAACCTCATCCTCACCGGCGTGGCCGACGGCCGGCTCGCTGCCCTTCTGGCCGAGCCCCTGCTGGCCAAGTACAGCCCTACGCCGCGTGCGTTCGAGCGGGGCGTGGTGGCCTGCACGGGCAATGAGTTCTGCCGATTCGCGGTGGTGGAGACCAAGGCCCGGGCCCTCGAGTGGGCCAGGCACATGGACGACACCGTGGCGTTGGGTGAGGGCGAGGTGGTACGGATGCACTTCTCCGGATGCTCGGCTTCCTGCGCCCAGCCCCAGATAGCCGACATCGGTTTCCGGGGCGAGACTGCCCACGTTGGGGATCAGATAGTCGAGGCGGTGGACGTTGGACTGGGCGGCAGTCTGGGTGATGACTCCGCCTTCATCGACTGGGTTGATGGAGCCCGGCCGGTCGAAGACGTGCCCGGAGCCCTGGTCGGCCTCCTGGGCCGGTTCCAGGCCGAGCGGCGTGCCGGGGAGGCCTTCCATGAGTGGTGCCGGCGCCGACCCAATGCCCAGCTCCGGGCGATGCTGGCTGAAGGGGCGGGGGCGTGAGCAGGACCTTCGACCTGCGGGCCCAGATGAATGACATCGCCGAGGCGCCGGGCAAGACCTGGTTCTTCGAGTTGGCGGCCGGCGTGATCGATGCCGGCCGCTGCATCCAGTGTGGCGCCTGTGTGGCCGCCTGCCCCAGCGACTCCATCGGCATCGGATCCAAGGGCCTACCGGCATTGGTGAAAATGTGCACGGGCTGTTCTCTGTGTTGGGACTTCTGCCCCCGCGGCGGTCTTCGTTACGAGGCCACCTGGCCGGAGGAGGTGGTGATCGACGCCGGACTCGGCCCGGTCATCAGTGGGGAGTCGGTCCGGGTCCACCTGGGCCTGGAGCGGGCCTCGTACACGGCCCGGGTGCGGGAGCCGATCCCGGGGGTCCAGGACGGCGGCTTCGTGAGTGCCCTGCTGATCGGGTTGATCGAAGCGGGCCATATCGATGGCGCCCTGGTGGCCCGGCCCAGCGCCACCGAGCAGTGGAAGGGCGAGGCCTTCATCGCCCGCACTGCCGAGGACGTGGTGGCCTCGGCGGGCAGCTTCTACAACCAGACGATGGCCCTCGCCCACCTCGACGTGGCCGGCCGGGGACTGCCCGACCAACCCCGTCTGGCCCTGGTCGGGACCCCGTGTGAGATACAGGGCCTCCGGGCATTGCAGGCTCGGAGGTGGTCGTGGGGAAAGTCGCATCCAGAGGCCGTGGTCCTGACTGTCGCCCTGCTCTGCACCAAGAGCTTCGATTACACCGGCCTCATGCTCACCGAGCTGCGTGACCAGAGGGGGGTCGATCTGGATGACGTGGCCCGGGTCGACATCCTCCACGGGAAGCTGATGGTCGACGCCCATGACGGGTCGCGTCTGGTGGAGGAGCCGATTAGGGACTTTCACGGGGCTTCCCTCAAGGGTTGCGATGAATGCGCCGACTTCCTGGGCCACGCCGCCGACCTGTCGGTGGGCAGCGTTGGAAGCGCCGACGGCTACTCCAGCGTCATCGTGCGTACCGAGGCGGGGGAGTCTGCCTTCGCAGCCATCAGCGACCGCCTCGACTTGCGTCCGGTGGATCGGCCCGAGGCACTCGAGAAGCTGGAGAACATGGACAAGAAGACGGCCTTCGCCAGCCTCCGGCGGCCTTTCGATCCCGACGCCCCCATGTTCATCGATTACGCCGAGCATGTCCTCAACTACGCCGGAACCGACCGGGAGCCGGTCTGGATATCCGGATCGAATGCCTGAGCCGCACCTTCCCTACGCCCTCGAGGACCGCCTGGTTCTCTGTCATGCCCCTACTCCGCTGGAGCCGATGGATCGGTTGGGAGCGTGGCTCGGCCTGGCCCCGGGGACATTGTGGGTCAAGCGGGAGGACTGCACCGGACTGGCCGGGGGTGGGAACAAGGCCAGGAAGCTCGAGTATCTCTGCGCGGAGGCGGTGGCGGGTGGGTGCGACATGCTGGTCACCGGCGGCGGTCGCCAGAGCAACCACGCCCGGACCACGGCGGCCGCCGCCAACCGGCTGGGGCTGGATTGCACGCTGGTCCTGGCCGGCGCTCGTCCGGGCCATCCCACCGGGAACGTCGTGCTGGACCAGTTGCTGGGCGCCGACATCGTCTGGGCCGGGGAGCTCGACTACTACGGCACCGAGGCAGCTATTTCCGCCGCCTGCGATCGGCTTCGAGCCGAGGGCAGGAATCCCTACGCCGTGCCCGTCGGCGGGGCCAGTACCGTCGGCACCCTCGGCTATGTCCGCGCCGGCCTCGAGTTGGCGGCCGAGCTGCCGGACCTCGACCTGGCGGTGGTGGCGGATGGCTCCGGGGGTACTCACTCCGGGCTGGTAGCGGCCCTGGGTGACCACCAGCGGGTGCTGGGAGTGGACGTGGGCACTCGGCCCGACCTGGATGACCGGGTCCCGGAGATGGCCCGGGCCGCCGCCGGCCTGGCCGGTCTGCCTGAGCCCGTGGGATCGGTGCAGATCGACCACGACCGTATCGGTGCCGGCTACGGCGCCCCGACCCCCGAGACCCGGGTGGCCCTCGATGCCGCCGCCCGATGGGAGGGTCTTCTCCTCGATCCCGTCTACACCGGCAAGGCCATGGCCGGGCTGATCCAGGCCGCCCATGACGGCCGGATCCGCAGCGGGCAGACCGTGGTGTATATGCATACGGGAGGCACACCCGCCCTCTTCGCCGCCGGTTACGCCGAGTGGATCGAGGAAGGGATCGGTTCGGCCGGGGAGCCCGTCAGGCGGGGGTGATCCTCCCGAGGAGTCAGTCCATCCAGGTGGGCGCCGCCTCCAGCAGGAAGTGGCTGACGGCCAGGCAGCGGTCGAAGGTCTCGCACATGAGCTCCTCCCCGCCGAGCACCCGGGCCAGGGACACCTGCTGGTGGGCGACGATGTTGAGCCGGCGTTCAGGGGCGTCGGTGGCCGAGGCGAACGAGTCGATGGCCGACGCCTCCAGCGGCAGCTCGATACCGCCTACCCCGGCCAGGTCGATGGCCAGGCGCAGCAGATCAGGGCCCTTGGGTAGGGGAGGGAGGGCCCAGGTGAAATCCAGGGGAAAGTGGAACCGGTCCGGCGGTTCCTCGTCTTCGGGCAGGTCGACCACCAGATCCTCGAAGGAGAGCAGGACCCGTGGGTCGACCTCCAGGGCCAGGTGCAGGTCGATCGGGCCGCCGCAGCCCTCCTCGGGGTGAAGATCCACCTCCCAGACCTGCCTGAGCGAGTAGGTCTCTACGAAATGCCGCTCATCGTGGACGTGGAACCCGTGGTCCACGGCATGGTCCTTGAGCTCGGCCACGTAGCCGGCCACGTCTATCACCGCCACCCCCAGAGCCTACGGCTGCGGCCGCTCCTGCCGGACCCGCCGGAGGCGGCCGGTAGCCTCCTGCGGTGGACGAGTCGAGCCTGCTGGAGGTGCTGGGGGACGCCGGCCGGGCGGTGGCGGAAGCCCTGAGCACGGTCACCGACTGGGGGATGTCCGGGCAGAGGGAGGACCAGTACAGCCTGGACCTGGCTGCCGACTCGGCTGCCCTGGAGGTGCTCCACGGAGCCAGCCTGGCCGTGTTGAGCGAGGAGTCCGGCCTCACCCACTCCGGAGCCCCTCTCCTGGCCGTCCTGGACCCGGTGGACGGGTCCACCAATGCCTCCCGCGGGGTCCCCTGGTACGCCACCAGCATCTGCGTGTTGGATGATGAGGGTCCACTGGCGGCCCTAGTGGTCAACCAGGCCAATGGGTGGAACTACGAGGCGGTGCGCGGGGCGGGCGCCACCAGAGACGGCCGACCCCTGCGGCCCTCAGCCGCGGCGGGGCTGGAACACGCCATAGTCGGGGTATCGGGCCTGCCCGGGACGGTCCCGCCCTGGTGGCAGACCCGGGCCCTCGGCGCGGCCGCCCTGGACCTCTGCGCCGTGGCCGAGGGGCTTCTGGACGGCTTCTGCTCCTACGGAGCCGAGGGCCTCGGGCCCTGGGACTACCTGGGGGGTCTGTTGGTGTGCCAGGAGGCCGGGGCCGTCCTGGCCGAGGCGGCGGACCAGCCCCTGGTTGCTCGGGATCGGGAAGCCCGGCGCCATCCGGTGGCGGCGGCTACGCCTCAACTCCTCGGCCAACTTGTCCGATTTCGGAAAATAAGTTGACGGCCCAACTGAACCGTTGTTTGCTTATCGGAGCCGGCCCCAGGGCCGGCCGGACCCCTGATACCCCAGAGGAAGACGGAATGCGCACAGTCACCTGGTTCACCATGAAGCCGATGGGCGGACTCGGTGACGCGGCGCGCGCTCGCGGCTATGCCGCAGCTACGTCCAACCGGTCCGCCAACCACGGTTGTTTCATCGACACC
>DATLUK010000286.1:0-2260 GCA_035533195.1 Acidimicrobiales bacterium
TCGATCTTGTCCCCCTCCACGACCTCACCGATCCCGGGCACGGCAAAGATGCGCACCTCCGGCCCGGCCCCGCTGCTCACTCCGGCCCCTCCTCGGGCCAGCCCGACGTGGTTGCCAGCACGGACTCGGTGTGCTCCCCGAGGATGGGAGCCCGTCGGTAGACGCCCGGCGGGGTGGCCGACATGTGGATGGGCGGGGCCGGAAAGACACCCGGGCGCGGGGAGCCGGGATGCTCGATGGCCACCAGCATGTTGCGGGCCTGCAGATGAGGGTCGGCAAAGAGAGCGGAAGCGTCGTTCACCGGCCCCACCGGGACCTGTCCGGCCAGGGCGCCGACTATGTCGGCGGTGGCGCGGGTGCAGGTCCACTCGGTGATGGCCGAGAGCACGAAGGCGCGGTTGGCCACCCGCGCCCGGTTATCCGCACTGCGCTCCTCCTCGATCAGATCCTCCCGGCCCATGACCTTGCACAGGATGGCCCAGTGCGGCGGGGTGGGGGCGGCAATGGCGCAGGCGCCGTCGAGGGTAGGGAAGATGTCGAAGGGACTGAACTGCGGATGGCTGTTACCCGCGGGACGGCTCACCACTCCGGCGTAGGACCAGCGATAGACGGCTGCTTCACACAGGGCCACCAGGGCGTCGTACATGCCAACATCGACAAACTGACCCTTCCCGGTCATCTGGGCGTGATGGATGGCGGCGGTGATCCCCAGGGCGGCCATGGTGGCGGGATACAGGTCACCGATGCTCGGACCGGTCCGGACCATCTGACCGTCAGCCGTACCGGTGATCGACACCACTCCGCTCATGGCCTGGGCCACCACGTCGAAAGCGGGCCAGTCGCTGTAGGGGCTCTCACCGCTGCGGGGGTCACCGAAACCGCGGATGGCGCCGTAGACGAGCTTGGGATTACGCGCCGACAGCATCTCCCATCCCAGGCCTAAGCGTTCCATCACGCCGGCCCGATAATTCTCCACCACCGCGTCGGCGTTATCGATCAGCCGGATCAGGCGGTCCCGGTCCTCGGCCTGTTTGAGGTCGAGGACGATGCCGCGCTTGTTGCGGTTGACGCTGGCGAAGTAGGCGCCGAAGTGCCGGCTCTCATCCTCTCGCATGAAGGGACCGCCAAAGCGGGGCATGTCCCCGATGGGCGGCTCCACCTTGATGACGTCGGCACCCAGGTCGGCCAGGAGCATGGTGCAGAACGGCCCGGCCAGAGCCTGGGTCAGATCCACGATGCGTATGTCCTTGAGGGGCCCGTGACGGCCGTCCGTCATCGGCCGGGCCCGCTCGTGGGCCCGGGTGTGGTCGGCCGGGTCGGGCGCGTGCCCGTCGGCGGGATGTCCCGGGCCGGCTTCCGGCTGCGGTTCGGTGGGGCTCATGGCGACCAGTGACTCCTTCGTTTGATCAGCACGGTGCGTTCTCCCTCGAAGACGACCCGGTCGTCCTGAGTCAGGCCCCAATGATGGAAGCGGACCCGGCCGGCGTCGGGATGGTCGGCGTCTTCCTCCACGCCGATCACCTCGGTGAAGGCCCGCAGGGTGTCACCGTGGTGAACAGGGGCCAGGAAGCGGAGCCCGTCGAGGGACAGCTCGGCCAGCGCATTCTCGGCCGTGTCCTGGCTGGTCAGTCCGATCACCACCGAGGCGGTGATGAGGCCGAACACCACCCGGCCCTCGCCCAGGGGCCCGCCCCGCAGGTAGTGCTCGTTCCAGTGGGCCTGGGCGGTGTTCATCACCAGCTTGGACATCCAGCCGTTCTCGACCTCGCCCACCGTGGCCGCCCGGGCGTGGCGCATCTTCTGGCCGACCCAGAAGTCCTCGAAGTACCCGCCGGAACCGGTGAGCGCCACCAGGGCTGGAGACAGGAGGGGAGCGCTCATGGGCGCGGCCCGGTCATGACAGCGGACTGCGGGGCAGGAGCCGGTCAGAGATGATCCTCTGTTGTATCTGGCTGGTGCCTTCGAAGATGGTGGTGAGCCGGGCGTCGCGCCAGTGCCGCTCCACTTGGCGCTCGGTGGTGTACCCGTTGCCGCCGTGGATCTGGATGCCATCACCGGTCACCTCCACGGCCATCTCGGTGGCCAGCAGCTTGACCATGGCCGCCTCCCGCTCACAGGCCTGGCCGATGTCGATCAGGTGGGCCACCTGGCGGTAGAAGGCGCGGGCCTGCTCGACCTTGGCCGCCATGGTGGCCAACATGAATCGGATGGCCTGGAAGTCCCCGATGGCGTGGCCGAACTGGACCCGCTCCTGGACGTA
>DATLUK010000287.1:0-4951 GCA_035533195.1 Acidimicrobiales bacterium
ACCCCGAAGGCGGTGCCCCTCTCGCGACCCTGGAAGGCCTGGGCCAGGAGGGCGAGGGCGGTGGCGAACATGATGGCCCCGCCGATGCCCTGGCCGGCCCGGGAGGCGATGAGGAACAGGGAGCTGTTGGCCAGTCCGCAGAGCAGGGATCCGGCCGAGAAGATCACCAGGCCGATGGCGAAGAGCAACCGCCGGCCGAAGAGGTCGGCCAGGGAGCCGGTGGTCAACAGCAGAGAGGCCAGGGACAGGGCATAGGCGTCGACCACCCACTGGAGGTCCGAGAAGCTCGCCTTCAGGCTGTGCTGGATGTCGGGCAGAGCCACATTGACGATGGTGATGTCGAGCAGGAGCATGAAGGTCCCCACCGACACCGCTATGAGGGTCCACCACTTCCGGTCCACCGGCGGACCCTACCGGCGCCCTTGGCGCCTTCCGGAACCGCCGGCAGGAGCAGCCGGGTGCTTAGCTTTACGGCCATGGGTCGAAACGACGGCCCGGCCAGCTACCAACAGAGCTTTCAGCCGGTTCCAGAGAGTGCGGGCGCGGCCCGGGGGTTCGCCCGGGGGGCGCTCACCGAGCTCGGGCTCGGTGAGCTGGGGGACCGCGTGTGCATATTGATCGGGGAGATGTCCGTCAATGCCATCCTCCACGCCCGCACCTCCTATTCGATCCTCATTACCCGGCCCGCCGAGGGAACGGTGCGGGTCGAGGTCCACGACGGCAATAGCGTGAGGCCCCGCCAGAAGACCGCCCTCACTGTCGATCCACTCACCTACGGGCGTGGCCTGGTGTTGATCGAGGCGACCTCCGACCGCTGGGGCGTGGACGAGACCGAGCAGGGCAAGGCCATATGGGCCGAGATCGACGCATGACGCCCCGCCGGGTGGTGATCGAAAACGTGGACACGGCCAGGCTCCTGGCCGTCATCGAGCAGGTCGACGACGTGATCAGGGAGCTGGCCCTGGTGCAGATCGGGATGCGGGACGGCCCGGTCCATACCGGCCTGCCCCAGTCTGTGCTCGAGACCATGGGGACGGTCAGGGACGTGGTCTTCCGGCCCAAGGAGGACATCTCCCGACAGGCGGCTGAAGCCTGGGCCATGGGTCGAGACCGTCTGGACGTGGCCATTGACATCGAGCACAACGCCGGCGGCGTGGTGCGCTCGGTGCTGGAGACCCTGGAGCAGGTCGATGCCGTCTCCGTGGGCGACCAGGCTCTCCTGATCCCGGCGGCCACACCCGAGGTGGCCGCCTACCGGCGCTGGTTCTTCACCCGGGTGGCCGAGCAGTTGGAGGACCCGGGGCGGCCCTCCTGATCGCCCCCGACCGCCGGAGCCCGGCCCAGAAGCTTCGGCTCACGGTCAGCAGTGACCGGGGAGCGACTGGTTCGTCCCCAGAGGGGAGACGGTGATGGTGGCCACGGCCGAGGGTTGGTAGGGGCCGCTCAGGCTGGTCAGTTCGGCCAGGATGCCACCGGGGGCGATGGCGTCGATGGTGGGGCTGGTCTCCACCACTTGCGCGCAGCCGGCCAGGGTCTTGTCCTGCACCACGCGGGAGTCGAGGGGCAGATCGTTGGCCAGCCGGGTCAGGGCGTCAGCGGCGCTTACCGATGGATCCAGGGCCAGCACGTAGCCGACCACCCGGCCGGCCGGGTCGGAGAGGTGGGTGTAGGTGTCCCGGTCGTCGGGCAGCAGGGGCCAGTAGGAGCGGGCCCGGTTGGGGTCGATGGTGTGGTTGTCGTTCCACGACACCAGGGTGGCCCCCCAGGCGACCAGGTAGGACAGTCCCGCCGGGGAGGCGGTGGTGCTGGTGGTCGGCGCTGCCGTGGTCGGGGCCCCGTTGTGACCGGCCGCGCCGGCACCCCCGCCTCCACCTCCGCAGGCGGCGGCCAGGCCGGCCAGAAGCAGGCCCGCCAGAGCCGGGCGGGTCAGTGGCCGAACCACTGCTGGCGCAGTGGAAAGAGGGCGGGTCAGTGCCCAAACCACGGCTGGCGGAGCGGGAACAGGTAGCGGTCGGTGACCGAGTTGAGGATGCGCCGGGCGTCGTTGAAGCGCTCCCCGTACTCCTCGGCGGCGGCCAGGGAGGCGGTGGCGGTCCCGGCCACCGAACGACCGGCCTGGCGATACCAACGCGAGCCGAGGCATTCGTAGAGGGCCAGGCCCTCCAGACTCTCGACATCGGCCGGGGACAGGCCGGACAGGCGGAAGAGGCGAGCGGCCCGAGCCCCGGTGGGCATCTCCCGGGCGGTGTGGTCGGGGAAGACGCCGGTGAGGAAGAGGGCCAGGTCACCCAGGCGGCGGTAGACGCCGGGCCGCTCCTCGGGGCCGACCGACTCGAGCAGGCCGGCCAGGGTGAGCGGGTCGAGTTCGCTGAAACGCTTACGCCGCCAGCCCCGGGCGGTGCGTTCCCACGCCACCCCGCTGGAGACGTGGGTGTAGGACGCCAGCAGCTCGACCATGAAGAAGCGCCGCACCGGGTCGGCCAGGAACTCCGACAGGCGCGGGACGTCGAAGACGGGGAGGCGCACGTGGGGACCGGCCCACTCATCGATGTGGGTGCTCTGGGACAACGACCAGGCGGTGCGGTGGACGGCCACGGCAAAGGTCAGGAACGGTGTCACCGGCGCCGGTCCCCCGGCCACGCCCCACTGGTCAGCCCCGAATACGGACCGCTCGGTGCTCTCCACCCCCAGGGCGTCGACCAAAGATGTGCCCGGCGCGGCCTCGGCCAGTAGCTGGCGGTCGCCCTGGCTCAGGTGCTGGCGGTAGAGCAGCTCGACATCGACGGTCATCTGCCCGGCAACCGTATCGACCCAGGCGGTCCCGATGGCGCATGCCTGGCACAATCCGGCCATGAGAGCGGTCATGTGCCGGCAGTTCGGTCCCCCGGAATCACTCACCCTGGAGGAGGTTCCCGATCCAGTGGTCAGAGCGGGCCAGGTGGTGATCGATGTGGCGGCTTCCTCAGTCAACTTCCCCGATCTCCTCATGATCAAAGACGAGTACCAGTTCAAGCCGGGCCTGCCCTTTTGCCCCGGGGGAGAGGTGGCGGGCACGGTTTCTTCGGTGGGTGAAGGCGTTGACGCCGGCCTAGTGGGGAAGGAGGTGATCGCTCTGTGCGGAGCCGGGGGATTTGCCGAACGGCTGGCGGTGGCGGAGCGGGCGCTCCTCCCGATCCCGGCTGGGATGGACATGGCCACCGCCGCCAGCTTCCTGACCGCATACGGGACCTCCTACTACGCCTTGAAGGACCGCGGCCGTCTGGCCGCCGGGGAGGTCCTCCTGGTCCTGGGGGCCGCCGGCGGGGTCGGCCTGGCGGCGGTGGAGATCGGAGTGGCCATGGGCGCGGTTGTCATCGCGGCGGCGTCCTCGGAGGCCAAGCTGGCCGCCTGCATCGAGCACGGCGCGGCCATGACGGTCAACTACGCCGAGGAGGACCTGCGGGCCCGTCTCAAGGAGTTGACCGGGGGACACGGCCCGGACGTCATCTACGACCCGGTGGGCGGGGATCTGGCCGAGCCCGCCTTCCGCTCCATCGGCTGGAACGGGCGCTACCTGGTGGTGGGCTTCGCCGGTGGTCACATCCCCAGGCTTCCCCTCAACCTCCCCCTGCTCAAGGGGGCGGAACTGGTTGGGGTGTATTGGGGAAGTTTCACGGCCAGGCAGGCCGAAGACCATCGGCGAAACATGGACGAGCTGGCCCGGCTGTGGACCGAAGGCAAGCTGCACCCGGCCCTGTCCTCGGTCTTTCCCCTCGAAGAGGCCGCCGCCGCCCTCAACGAGTTGGGGGACCGGCGGGTGATCGGAAAGGTCGTGGTGACGACCGGTCGGCCGACGCGCTAGCCGCGCATCCCGGCCCGGCCCGGGCCGGGCGTCAGTCGAGGTCGAACTCGTCCTGGAGGGCGGGACGGCGCCGGCGTTGCGCCGCCATCGGGCCGATGAGGACCACGGGCACCCACGTGGCGATGCCGGCCAGGGCCAGCAGGGCCAGGGCCCCCACCACGTCGACGGTGGCCCTGGGGCCGGGCCCTCCGCTGTCACTCAGCACCACCCGGCCCAGGCCACCGGCGGCTTGTACCGAACCGGCTGGAGCACCCGCCCCGGCCGAGGCCAGAGGCAGCGGATAGGGCAGGCCGGACTGGAGGGTGGGCGAGGAGGGGTCAGAACCCGCCCCGCCGTTCGCCCCGGCCGCGCTGCCGCGCCCCCGAGCGGCGGAAGAACCCGTGGCCGAGGTTCCGCCCGAAGCGGTCCCGGTCGGGTCGGACCGGGTCGATGACGCGGCCGAGGACGAGGACGAGCTTGCGCCGGGATCGGCCCCGCCGGCCGAGGAGGCAGTGGCTGCCCCCGAAACGACCCCTCCGGGCAGCAGGCCCGAGCCGGGGGCCGAGGTGGTGGATGTCGTGGTGGATCCGGTCTGACCGTTCCCGGTGACGGCCCCGGCCGGACGCCAGCCGTTCACGTACCAGTTGTGCAGCAGGGTTTCGGCCGCCTTGCCCTTGGGGGTGCGCTGGGCATCGGCTGAGGCGTCGGACCACTCCCACCAGGAGACGCCCATCCACCAGCTGTAGCCGGAGAAGGTCTGCAACAGGGCCTGGTAGAGGTTGGCCTGCAGGGTCGGGTTGTCATCGACGTAGTTGTTATCGAAGGGCTGGCTGGCGGCGTAGTCGCTGGCCATGTAGCCGACCTCCCCGAACAGGATCGGCTTGTTGGTGCTGTCGGCCAGGTGGATGAGGCTGCCCACCCAGTTGTGGCCCTGGTAGGTGGAGTTCCGGCTGTCGGTCCAATCCGCCAGTAGCTGGGACACGGAGGGATCGGCCGAATCATCGAGGGGGAAGTAGGCCGACACGCCGACCACGTCGACGTCGTTGAGGAACTGGGGCTGGCCGATGACGTCCCAGTTCTGCTCGTAGCCGACCTGGCCCGAGTAGTACTGGCGGGCGCTGGTGATGACCG
>DATLUK010000288.1:0-11608 GCA_035533195.1 Acidimicrobiales bacterium
TACACCGAGATGTACCCGGGGTTCGCCAAGACGGCCCGGGACGAGGGCTTAGACCAGGTGGCCGAGTGGTTCGAGACCCTGGCCCGGGCCGAGAAGAGTCACGCCGGGCGCTTCAGCAAGGGCCTGGCCGAGGTCAGCTAGGTCCTTGTTCCGCGATGAGCCGAGGCCGCCGGCCGAGGCCTGAATCAACCGCACCGGCGGCCGCCGTCCACTCCCCGGGCGACGGCCGCCGGTGCATCCGTGTGCAGGACGCCGACGGGGGGAGGCGCCGAGTGGCCTGGGTGCAGAGGCCTGAGTACAGAGGACTGAGTGCAAGGTGAAACTGACCCTCGATGACATAGCCGACCTGCGGGCCTACGAGCGCGAGCGGGAGGAGTTCCGGGCCCGGATCATCAAGCTCAAGCGCCTGCGCCGGGTCTCGGTGGGCCCGGTGGTCACCCTGGTGTTCGAGAACCGGGACACCATCCGCTTCCAGATCCAGGAGATGGCCCGGGCCGAGCGCATCCTCACCGATGAGGGCATCCAGGCCGAGTTGGATATCTACAACGCCCTCATTCCTTCAGCCGGCCAGCTGTCAGCCACCCTCTTCGTGGAGCTGACCTCCGAGGAGGAGATGCGACACTGGCTACCCCGGCTGGTGGGGCTCGAGCACTCGATGGTGGTCCGGGCCGGGGGTACGGAGGTCCGCTGCATCCCCGAAGAGGAACACGAGGCCCAGCTCACCCGGGACGCCATGACGGCATCCGTCCACTACATCCGCTTCGAGTTCACTCCCGAGCAGGTAGGGGCCTTCTCGACCGGCCCGGTTCGCCTGGCCGTGGACCACCCGGAGTACCGGGAGGAGACGGAGTTGTCCGAAACGACCCGATTGTCCCTGCTGGAGGACCTCCGCGGCGGGGTCGGCGGCTCGTCGTGACAACCGTCACATGCAGGTCAAAGTCCCTTTTTGGGCTGTCGCTACGGCATCCCAGGTCCCATACTGGAGGGGATCTGGACGGCCGGAGCCGTGTTGTTGAATACTCCGTCGTCCCGGATCGGGCGCCGGCGCCACTTGAGGCGCCGGCTCCACTCCCGGTTCCGGCCCCGGTTTCGGATTGCATTTCGGTTTCGGAGGTTTCGGGTCGGGTGTATCGAAGCCCGGCCGCGGGTAACCACCTTTGGCCGGCACCGGGTGCCCCCCTCCCGGTCGGCTGCGAGCAACAAAAGGAAGTGATTGGCCAGTGATGAACCTGACGTGGCGAAAGCGTGCGGCCTGCCAGGGCGTGGATCCAGATGTCTTCTATCCAGTATCGGAGGAGGACGCCGACACGGCCAAGGCCGTCTGCGCCCAATGCGCGGTGCGGGAGGCGTGCCTGGAGTACGCGCTGGCCTACCGCGAGCGTGACGGAGTGTGGGGAGGCGCCACTGAGCGTGAGCGTCGTCGCATAGTCCGGCAGCGTCGCAAGACGGCCTAGAGCCTCCGAGGGCGCCGCCCCGCTCCTCTCCCCCGGGGCTCTCCTATCCTCCCGGGCATGGACTTCGAGCTACCCGAGGAGCTGGCCAGTCTCCAGGAGACGGTCAGGCGCATCGCCCAGGACAAGATCAAGCCCCGGGCCCGGGAGATCGATGAGACCGGGGACTACCCCCAGGACCTCTTCGAAGTTTTCCGGGACGCCGGCGTGCTCGGGCTGTGCATTCCCACTGAGTACGGCGGGTCGGGGGCCGGCATCCTGGGTCTGACCATCGCCATTGAAGAGGTGGCCAAGTATTCGAACACGGCTGCCCTCATGCTGCTCCTGACCCGGCTGCCCACCGGGCCGGTGATGATTGCCGGGTCGGAGGAGCAGAAGCAGAAGTACCTGCCCGGGATCGCCGGCGGTTCCCAGCGGGCCTCCTTCGGGTTGTCCGAGCCCCAAGCCGGCAGCGACGTCATGGGGATGCGCACCCGGGCCGAGTCCGACGGCTCCGGCGGCTGGATCCTCAACGGCACCAAGTGCTGGATGTCCGGGGTGGTCCAGGCCGACTGGTACACCGTCTTCGCCAAGACTCCGCCCCCTGACCACGTCGACCAGCCGGTGGACGTGACGGCCCGAAGGCACGACGCCGTCACCGCCTTCATCGTCGAGCGCAGCTGGGATGGCGTTGAGGTGGGCAACACCGATCGCAAGATGGGGGTGAGGGGCGTCGACACGGGCGAGCTGCTCCTCGCCGACGTCCACGTCCCGGCCGCCAACGTCATCGGTGAGGTCGGCGGCTTCCGCCTGGCCATGCTCGGTCTCAACTCCATGCGGCCCATCGTGGCCGCCCGAGGCATCGGCCTGGCCGAGGGTGCCCTCATGTACGCCACCGAGTACGTGCAGGAGCGGGCCGCCTTCGGCCGGACCATCGCCGACTTCCAGGGCATCCAGTGGGAGATCGCCAAGGCGGCGGTGGACATCGAGGCCGCCCGGCTCCTCACCTACCGGGCCGCCTGGCTGGCCGACCAGGGCCGCTTCACCAAGGAGTGGGTGCCGTATCTCTCCATAGCCAAGTACCACGCCACCGAGCTGGCCGTGCGGGCTTCGGGCCTTGCCGTGCAGTTGCTCGGAGCGGCCGGCTACATGAAGGACCACCCGACCGAGCTCTGGTACCGCGATGCGAAGCAGCTGACCATCGTGGAGGGGACCTCCCAGGTCCAGCTCGGCCTCATCGCCCGGGGCGTGCTGGACCGGGACCTGTGGTGGGACTGAACGGGTGGGGCTGAGCCCCCCCGAGGAGGACTCCTCGGAGCTGGAAGCCATGGGTGGCTGGCGCCACATCCTGGGCCGGCTCACCCGTCACGAGGATCTGACCGCCGCCGAGGCCCGGGTGGCCATGGGCGAGGTGCTGTCCGGCAACGCCACCAACGCCCAGATAGCCGGCTTCGTCATCGGCCTGCGCATGAAGGGCGAGTCGGTCGAGGAGCTCACTGGCCTGGTCGGCTCCATGCTCGAACACGCCGTGCCGGTCAAGGCTCCGGAAGGGGTGATCGACACCTGCGGCACGGGCGGGGACGGGAGCCACTCCATCAACGTTTCCACCATTGCCGCCTTCGTGGTGGCCGGCACCGGCCAGCTGGTCTGCAAGCACGGCGGCCGGGCCGCCTCATCCGCCGCCGGGTCGGCTGACGTGATGGAGGCCCTCGGCGTCGCCATCGACCTGGGCCCGGCCGGAGCGGCCCGCTGCCTGCAGGAGGCCGGCATGGCCTTCCTCTTCGCCCCCCGCTACCACCCGGCCCTGCGCCACGCTGCCCCGGTGCGCAGCGAGCTCGGCGTGCGCACCACCTTCAACTTCCTGGCCCCGTTGGCCAACCCGGCCCGGCCCACCCGCCAGATGGTCGGGGTCAGCGACCGCACCATGGCGGACAAACTGGTCGGTGTCCTGGCCGCCAACGGCACTGAGCGGGCCCTGGTCGTGTACGGCCACGACGGCCTGGACGAGCTGACCACCACCACCACCTCCACCGTGGTCGACATGCAGGCCGGTGAAGGCGTCCGCTCCTACGACGTGGATCCCGCCTCGCTGGGTC
Organism: Acidimicrobiales bacterium; assembly: GCA_035533195.1. Lineage (GTDB taxonomy): Bacteria > Actinomycetota > Acidimicrobiia > Acidimicrobiales > JAJPHE01 > DAHUYE01. The sequence continues at coordinate 3,527 of DATLUK010000288.1, forward strand.
TGGCTCCGGCCACCGCCATCGACTTGCGGGGTGGGGACCCGAAGACCAATGCGGCCTATGCGCGGGCCGTGCTCGAGGGCCGCCCCGGACCGCATCGCGACATAGTCCTGCTCAACGCCGCCGCCGCTCTGGTGGCCGCCGGCTCGGCCACCGATCTGGCCGCCGGCCTGGAGACGGCCGAGCGGTCCATAGCCGACGGTGCCGCCGCCGGTGCCCTGGAACGCCTGATCCGGGTGTCCCAGGCTGTAGCCGCCGAAGGGATGACATGATCGAGATCCGAGTGTTCAGTCTGAAGGCCGGTGTGTCCGAGGCCGACTTCCGCGCCGCCGATGTCCGGGTGCAGACCGAGTTAGTCCCCTTCCAGGCCGGCTTCATCCGCCGTACCACCGCCCGAGGCGAAGAGAGCGACAGCTGGCTGGTGCTGACGCTCTGGGCCTCGGGCGAGTTGGCCTCGGCCGCCAGCCAGGCCACGAAGGCCGACCCGGCCGGAGCCGCCTTCAACGCCTTGATCGATCCGGCTACTGAGCGGGTGGCCCGCTTCCACGAACTGGGTGGCTGAGTACGGCTACTGCTGGACCAGGGTGACCGGGTTGCCTTCGGGGTCCTCGATCCCGGCGATGGTCGGCCCGTTCGGTATATCGAAGGGGTCGAACGTCTTGCGCCCGCCGAGCTCCACCGCCCGCTCCTGGGACGAGGCCAGGTCACCCACCTGGATGTAGAGCGCCACCCGGCTCTGCGCCCCCTCCAGGATGTGGCCGGCGGGTCCAGGCTCGGGCCCGCCGAAACCGGGGGAGATGGTCATGATCGGACCGTCCCCGATGTCCCAGTTGAACAACTCGGCGTAGAACGCCTTGATTACGTCGGGCTGACGGGCCTGTATCTCCCAGTGCACGACCGGTCGGGCCCAATCCCGGCTCACTCCGACCCCAGGTCCCAGATGGCTTCGAGGTCGTGCCGGCTGTGGGCCTTGAAGGCCACGAGTGTCTTGGTGGAGCGGATCCCCTCCAGGCAGGCGATCCGGCGGGTGACCACCTCGGCCAGTTCATCGTGGTGGCGGACCCGGACGATGGCCACCAGGTCGGTCGACTCACCGGCCACCGAGTAGCACTCGGCCACGCCCTCGGTGGCGGCCAGCTCCTCGGCCAGGTCGGCTATCCGCGACGGCTCGGCGTCGATCAACACGAAGGCGTTGAGCATCGACCCCACGTTAGGCCGGGCCGGAACCGCCCCCCGAGCCGAAGGGGCCGAGTGACGGGCTTAGGGCAGGGCTTGGACGGCGCGACCGTGTCCGCACCAGCGGCAGGTGACCTCTTCGACCGTCTCCGAGAGGAGTTCCTCGTCCTCGACCCGGAGCTCACCGCCGACGCTGTAGTGGTGGAAGGCTCGGGTCCGCCGGGTGGTGGTCACGTCGAAGCGGGTGAGGTTCCCGCAGGCGTCGCAGCGGTAGCGGACCTCGCTCATGGCCGCCGACGGTACTGGCTGAGGGCCGGCGGCTGGGCGAGCGGTTATTAGTGTCTCGCCCGTGAATCCGCGCATCCACGCCGTCCATGACATGGACGGGGCCGGAGCGCGGGAGTACGCCGGACTGCACGACTACGACGGGAAGATCCAGGACCTCTCGCCCGCCGGCGTCTCGGCAGGCCTGGCTCGTCTGGGGAAGGGACCGACCGAGGCTGACTCCCATGACGAGGCCCACCTGGCGGCGGCGGAAGCCAAGATGCGGCTGCTCTACGGCACCGCCGAGATCCACCGGTGGAACCCTGGAGTCCACATCGCCAACCTGGACCTGGCCTCGTATGACCGGGAGTACGCACCGGCGGAGGAGCGGGCCGCGGCCAAGCACGCCCACCTGGCCCATTGGCCCGAGGCCGTCGATGCGGCGGTGTCGGCTCTCGATCGGGTGTCGGCGCCGGTCGCCCGCAGCCTGCTTCCCTCGGTGGCCGGCCTGGGTGCCTCCCTCCCGGCGGACGGCTCGGCGCCGGAGTCGGCCGATGCGCTGGCCCGCCTGGTCGCCCATCTGGAGCGGGCCGCCGAAGAGGGCAGTCCCGATGCCGCTCTGGGGTCCCCACTACTGACCCAACTCCTCGGTGAGACCGAATCCACCAGCGTCGACCTCTCCCGCCTCGGAGCCGCCGCTGAGGGGGAGTCCGAGCGCCTGGTCGCAATGCTGACCGAGGCGTGTGGGCGGCTGGAGCCCGGGGCCAAAGCGGCTGATGTCGTCAAACGACTCTCGGCGGACCATCCCGATGCGGACGGTGTGGCCGAAGAGGCGGAAAGGCTCATCGTGGAGGCGAGTGAGTTTGCCGTGGAGAGGCGGTTGCTGCCTGCCCTCGAAGGCGAATGCCGGGTCGGGCCGGCCCCGGAGTCCCGCCGGTGGGCCATGGCGATGATGTCGTGGTCGGCGCCGTATGAGGCCGAGGCCCCGTCCTGGTACTACGTCACGCCTCCCGACCCGAGCTGGCCGGCCGCGGATCAGGAGTCCTGGCTGGAGGTGTTCAGCTACACCACGCTGCCGGCCATCACTGTGCACGAGGTGACGCCGGGCCACTTCGCCCACGGCCGGATGCTGCGGCGGGCCCAGGGCGACGTCCGGCGGGGGCTGTTCTTCGACGCCTTCATCGAGGGCTGGGCTCACTACGCCGAGGAGCTGATGATGGAGGAGGGATTCCGGGCCGAGGACCCGAGGTACACCATCGGCGTGTGCGTGGAGGCACTGGTCCGGGTGACCCGCCTCAAGGCCTCGATCGGTATCCACTCGGGCGCCATGACCGTCGAGGATGCGACCCACGCCTTCGAGCAGTCGGCCTTCCTGTCCGGGCCGGCGGCCCGGAGCGAAGCCAACCGGGCCACCCATGACCCCACTTATGGTCGTTACACGTGGGGCAAGCTCGAGATCCTGCGGTTGCGCGATGAAGCGATCGCCGCCTGGGGTGAGCGTTACTCGCACCTCCGTTTCCACCAGGCACTGATGGATCTGGGCGCACCGCCCCTGGGCCTGATCGGGGACATCCTCAGCTGAAGCCGGCAGCCGGGCAGTCCCCGCCGGCCGGGCCGTGCCCGGTTGGGCCGTCGTTGCCTGGATCGGCTGTTACACGCTCCTGTCATGCTCACCTCGAGGCAGAAAGGACCCCGGTGAGCCATCACTTCCCTGATTCCAGCACCCTCACCATCAGCTGCTCCGACTGCGAGATGCAAGGGACCAGCGTGTGTGAGGACTGTGTCGTGAGCTTCATCATCGACCGTGCGCCGGACGATGCCCTGGTAATCGACGCCTCCGAGGCCCGTGCGGTCCGCCTCCTCGCCTCGGCCGGGTTGCTCCCCAGCCTGCGCCATGTGCCCCGCACCGGATAGCCGCCCCGGCTGCTGACCGGGCGGAGCCAGCTGGGTATTCACCGATTGACCCGGCCCGGCTGGTACCTTCGCCACTCGAATCAGCCCGGCAGGCGGGTCTCGAGTGGGGGCAAGTGTGCAGGAGCTCCACCTCGTCGGGATGACGAGGGACCTGAATGGCCTCATATTCAGTGTTCGGAAGGGGTCGAGGTCCGGCGGCTTCGTCGTGCCCATAGACCGGGCCCTCTCGGACACGCTCGAATCGGCGTCCCGTATGAAGAAGGAGGGCTCCGAGCCCGACCCCGAGGGTCGGTCGGCTGTCTCGGCGCGCTCGGGCCCGTCAAGACGCTCCTCATCGCCACAGGAGAGCCAGCTCACTCCCCGTGAGATGCAGGCCCGCCTGCGGGCCGGGCACTCGATTCAGCAGGTCGCCCGGGTGGCCGGGGTCAGCCCTGAGTGGGTGGAGCGCTTCGACGCCCCCGTGGCCGCCGAGCGCAGCCGGGTGATCGAGACCGCCTTCGGCATGACTTCGACCAAAGCCCGGGTGGGGGAGTCGGCGTTACCGCTGGCTGACTCGGTGCGGGTCAATTTGAGGGAAAAGGGGGTTTCTCAGGAGCCGGCGGCTGAGGGCTGGTCGGCCCTGAGCCTGGATGGCGACCGCTGGCTCGTCCGCTATGAATACGTCTCCCGACGACGCCCACAGATGGCCGAGTGGGAGGTCGATTTCGAGACCCGCACGCTGACGCCCCGGAATCGGACTGCCACCGAGCTGGGCTACGTGGACTCGGCCCGACGCCGGCTTCCGCCCCCGCCGGCCACGCCGGTCCCGGCTCCCGACACCGTGCCCGACGGTGATGACTCCTTGCCGGCCACCTCCCGGGTCCTCACCATGGCCCGTCCCATAGTCGACATCGATGAGGAGGAAGAGGAGGAAGCCGAAGCGCCCCGCCGCCGCTCGCCCCGCTCGTCCGCGCCGGCCAAGAAGACGACAGCCAAGAAGACGACAGCCCGCAAGGCCCCGGTCCGCAAGGCCCCGGCACGTAAGACGACGGCGCGCAAGACGACGGCGCGCAAGACGACAGCACGTAAGACGACAGCACGTAAGACGACAGCTCGCAAGACGACAGCGCGCAAGGTAACCGCGCGCAAGACGCCGGCCCGCAAGGTAACCGCGCGCAAGACGACGGCGCGCAAGACGACGGCGCGCAAGGTAACCGCGCGCAAGACGCCGGCCCGCGAGGTGAGGGTCCGCAAAGCGCCGGTCCGAAAAGCGCCGGCCCGCAAGGTGACGGCTAGTAACACGGTCGCCCGCAAGGCCGCCCCTCGCAAGGCCGCCCCTCGCAGGACCACGGCCCGCAAGGCCGTCGCCCGCAAGGCGGCCCCGCGCAAGGCATCCGCCCGGGACCGTTCGGGCCGCCCACGAGCCACGGCGCCGGCCCAGGCGACGGTCGAGTCGCCCTTCACCCGACGGGCGGAAACTGGGCCCAGGCCCAACCGACCCCTGACCGAGAGGGCGGCGGCTACCGGTGCGGCCCCGGAGGTCGTCATCCATACCGGTACCGCCGCCGATCCCTCGCCCCCCACCACGCCGGTGGCGATGCCCGTATCGACGCCGACCACTCCACCCGACGGCGTACCGGCACAGAGGCCGAGCCGGCCCGCCGCGGCGGCTCCGTCCTTCCAGCCGGCCGGGTCCCGCCCCAGCACAACCCTGGGGGCCCACGCCACCCCGCCCGTCTTTGTTCGGACCCAGCCGCCGCGGCCCGAGGCGGCTCCGCCGGCTACCCCGGAGGCCACTGATTCGGCGGTCGGGGCCGGTCCCCGCTGGCGCCGCTTCACCCGTCCAATCCGCTCCCGGTGAGCGCGGGGCCGGCTCGGACCGTTCCCGACCCGGCCGAGATTCTCGCTCTGGCCCACGGGTCGGGCATCGACGTGGCCGGATTTGCCGTCGCTGAGCCCTTTGGTCGAGCCCGGCGGGAGATCGAACGACGGAAGGACCTCGGCCTGCACGGGGGCATGGCGTTCACCTACCGGAACCCGGCCCGTTCCACCGACCCGACCCGGGCCGTGGCCGGCGCCCGATCGCTGGTGGTGGGAGCCCGCTCCTACCGCTGCAGAGAGCCAGAGCGGCCGGCGGGGACAAGCCCCAAGGCAGCGGTGGCCCGCTACTCCCGGACCGACCATTACCGCCCGCTGCGTGACGGCCTGGAGGCGGTGGCCGGCCTGCTCCGCTCGCAAGGCTGGACGGCCAAGGTCCTCGTCGATGACAACGCCATGGTGGACCGGGCCGCTGCCTATCGGGCCGGTCTGGGCTGGTTCGGCAAGAACACCGTTCTGCTCCTGCCTGGTCGGGGCTCGTGGTTCGTGCTCGGATCGGTGGTGACCGATGCCCCTTTGGCGTTCGAGCCGGCAGCCGGGGTCCCCGACGGCTGTGGGACCTGCACTCGGTGCATGACCGCCTGTCCGACCGGGGCGCTGGATGAGGCCGGGGTCCTCGACGCCCGACGCTGCCTGGCCTGGCTGCTCGAGGCGCCGGGCGACTTCCCAGAGGAGCACCGGGCCGCCCTGGGCGGGCGCATCTACGGCTGCGACGTGTGTCAGGAGGTCTGCCCCGTCAATCGCCGGGTCGACCGGGCCGACCCGGCGCCACCCGCGCCGGACGGTGATGAGGCATGGGTCGACCTGGTCGAGCTACTGCGCTCCGATGACTCCGTACTTTTGGACAGGTACGGGCGCTGGTACATCCCGGGCCGGGATGTGCGTCATATCCGCCGGAACGCCCTGATCGCCCTGGGCAACGTGGGACAGGCCGGTGACCCGTCGGTCCAGGCCGTGCTGGCCGACGCCATCCACGGGGGGGACCCGATGCTGAGCTCCCACGCCGCATGGGCAGCCGACCGCCTGAGCCGGGCCGGTACGTCCGGGCCGGCCGAGGCGGTCCGTTGACCCATCTCCTCGTCACCAACGACTTTCCCCCCAAGGTGGGGGGCATCCAGTCCTACCTATGGGAGCTGTGGCGTCGGCTGGATCCGGCCCGGTTCGAGGTGCTCACCACGGCCCACCCGGAGGCGGCCGACTTTGACGCCCGGCAGCCATTCAAGATCCACCGTTCTACTGAGACGCAGTTCCTGCCCACCCCCCGCATGGTCAGGGCCATCAAGGCCCAGATAACCGAGTCACGACCGGACCTGGTGGTGCTCGACCCCGCTGTGCCCATCGGCCTGGCCGGCCCCCATCTGGGCCGGCCCTACGCCCTGGTCCTCCACGGCGCCGAGGTGACGGTTCCCGGGCGGATCCCGGTCACCCGCCAGCTACTGGGCCACGTCCTGCGCCGTGCCGTCCATATCGTTGCCGCCGGGGGCTATCCGGCCGCGGAAGGGGAGCGGGCCGCCGGCGCCGGGCGGATGCCGCCGGTCACGGTCATCCCCCCCGGCATCGACGGGGTCCGGTTCCACCCCCTGGCCCCGGGGGAACGCTCCGCCGCCCGTCAGCGCTTCGGCGTCTCCGAGCACGCCCGGGTGGTGTCGAGCGTCAGCCGCCTGGTTCCTCGGAAGGGCATGGACGTGCTCATCTACGCCTCCGCCGTGCTGGCCCGGGAGTTCCCAGACCTGGTCGTCCTCATCAGCGGGGAGGGGCGGGATCGGGACCGACTGGAGAAGAAGATCGATGCCACCTCCGCCCCGGTCCGGTTGCTGGGGGCGGTGGACAATGCGGACCTGCCCGCCCTCTACGGCTGCTCGGACGTGTTCGCCATGCTCTGCCGGAATCGCTGGGCCGGCCTGGAACAGGAGGGTTTCGGCATCGTCTTCCTGGAGGCGGCCGCCTGCGGGGTGGCCCAGGTGGCCGGCCAGAGCGGCGGGTCGGCCGAGGCCGTGCTCGACGGCCGCACCGGCCTGGTGGTGGGGGATCCCCGCCGGGCCGAGGGTCCCGACGGGGCCGCCGCCGCCCTCCGGAGCCTGCTGGCCGACGCCGGCCTGCGCTCCAGGCTGGGCACCGGGGCCCGGCAGCGGGTCCTTCACGAACTCTCCTATGACCTCCTGGCCGCCCGACTGGGCGAGGCGCTGGCCACCGTCGGCGGCTGAGGTGCCGCCGATACGCCGGGCCGGGGCGCCGCCGCCCTCCCGAAGCTCATCCTCGGCGGCTGAGGAAGCCCAGCGCGCTTACCGGAGTTAGCGCCCCGGCGGTCCGGTGGGGGTAGATTCTCTGCCCTGCAAGGCGAAAGGGCGAAGTTGGCCGAGCACACGACTCAGAGGGTGACGGTGCGGGGGACAGCGCGGAGCTGCTTCGCCGTGGTCACGGATTTCGAGAGCTACCCGGAGTGGGCGGGCGACATCAAGGCCGTCACGGTCGAGGAGACCGACGCCGAGGGGCGGGCCACCCGGGTGACCTGGCGGACGGCTGCCTTCGGGCGTAGTACCACCTACACGCTGGACTACGACTACTCCGAGGCGCCAGGCGCGGTGTCCTGGAAGGAGAGCCGGGGCGACATCACTAGCCGATTGGACGGCTCCTATCGCTTCGAGGAGCTGGGCGGTGGGGAGACCGAGGTCATCTACAGCCTGGACGTCGAGCTCCGGGTTCCCATACCCGGCTTCGTCAAGCGGCGGGCCGAATCCCGAATCGTCGGCACCGCCCTCCGGGAGTTCAAGTCCCGGGTGGAGAACGGGGCGCCGGCCGAGGCCAGCGAGGAGCCGACCCCGGCCTCGTGAGGGTCCTGCTCTTCACTGGGAAGGGCGGCGTCGGGAAGACCAC
>DATLUK010000289.1:0-5151 GCA_035533195.1 Acidimicrobiales bacterium
GCTGCACTCCACCGCGTCACCGGGCTCCAGGACGCTGACTTCGACCCCGTCCACCACCAGCACAGCCGGGCGCTCCCGCAGCACCTCCAGGCGGACGACGGCATGGGGATCAAGGACGAGGCTGCGGTCGAAGAGCATGTGCGGGGACACCGGAGTGACCAGCAGGGCGCGCAGGCTCGGGGACAGGATCGGGCCGCGGGCGGAGAGGTTGTAGGCCGTGGACCCGGTCGGGGTGGCCACGATCACCCCGTCGGCTGCCAGGGTGATGAAGTGCTCCCCGGACAGGGATAGGGCGATGCGCACGGTGTGGCCGGGCACCGTCTTTTCCAAAACGGCCTCGTTGAGGGCAGCCAGCACGCGCTCCGTCCTGGTCTGGCGCACGGTCAGGACCAGTCGCTCCTCGATGGTGTAACGACCGGCCAGGTACTTCTCCAGGGCCTCACACAACCGGGCCGGCTCCACCGAACTCAGGTAGCCGAGTTGTCCGAGGTTGGCGCCCATGACCGGCACCCCGGCCTCGAGTGCCAGCTGGACTGTGCGCAGCATGGTCCCGTCCCCGCCCAGGCTCACGGCCAGATCGGCACCGGCTACCGCCTCGGCCTCCGGGGCCACCTTGACGCCCGGTAGCTGGCTGAGCCTGGCGTCCTCCTCGGTCACCACCGCCTGGTGGGAGCGGGCGGACAACCACTCCACCGCCCGGGTGGCCAGGTCGACGGCCTCGGCCCGACCCGGATGGACGATCAGGGCGACGTCGGTCAGATGCCCGGAGCCTTCTTGGCCGGAGCCTTCCTGGCCGCCGACGTCTTCTTGGCTGACGCGCCCTTGGCCGGCGACGTCTTCTTGGCCGGAGCCTTCTTGGCCGGAGCCTTCTTGGCCGGAGTCTTCTTGGCCGGAGTCTTCTTGGCCGCCGCCGGCCGTGACGAGGATGCGGTCCGCCCGCGTCGGCTGGTCAGGGGGCTGGCCTCAAGCTGCTTGCGGACCTCGGCAGCCACCAGCGCCATCAGCAGCTCGGTGTTCTTCCGGCTCCGGTCGACCAGCCCATCGATCCATTGCTGGGTCTGCTCGCGCTGGACCTCCCCCGCCTTGACCAGGTCCTTGACGACCTCCTCGGCCCGGGCCCGGGTTATCTGCCCGATTGCCAGGCCGGTATCGAGGTAACGCCGGAAGGTTTCGCTCTGCGCCATACGTCGAAGCTAGTGCCCGCCTTGGCGCGCGGCAACGATCTCCTCCAGGTTGGCCGCCACCGAGATCATCGGGTCGGCAGCAGGGGCTTGCTCGGTCACCCCGGTGAGAACCAAGCCGAAGGTCACACCCAGCCTCTTGGCCAACAAGCCGTCGGTATCGAGACGGTCGCCGACCACCAGAGAGATTGCGCCCGCCCGGGCCTGGAGGAGATCGACCACGGGCTGATGCGGCTTGCCCGCCACCGTCGCCTTGGTACCGGTGGCGAACTCCACTGACGCCAGGATGGAACCGGCTCCGGGCAGCAGTCCGTCGGGGGTCGGGTAGGTGGCGTCGGCATTGGTGGCCACCAATCGGGCGCCTCCCCACACGGCCTGGCAAGCCCGGTTGAGCCCGGCAAAGTCGAAGTCCCGGTGCCAGCCCACCACCACCGTGTCCACCGGCCCTTCCCCCCGAACCTCCACGCCCCGCTCGGCCAGCGCCTCGGCCACTCCGGCGCCGGCGCAGGAGAGAGCGGTGCTGCCCGGCTCGATCAAGGTGGCCGCCGCCTGAGCCGAGGTCACCAGATCCTCCGCCTCGGTCGGCACACCCATCCCAGCCAGCTTGGCCAGGTAGTCGACGACCGTCATGGAGGAGTTGTTGGTGACGAAGAGGATGCGGACGCCGGCCCGCCGGGCGCGCTCCACCGCCTCGGGGCTCCCGGGAATCGGGTGGTCGGCCAGCCAGACGACGCCATCGAGATCCAGGACCCAGCATTCCCCGCTGACGCTCACCACCCCATCCTTCCAGCCCGCTCCGGGGTGGTAGATAGGGGGATGCCGCGCTTCGAACCCTTTGCTGGTGTCCGCTACGCCGACCAGGTCGATCTCGACTCCGTCCTGGCCCCTCCCTACGACGTGATCAGTCCCGAGGAGCGGGCCGCCCTGGTCTCCCGCAGCGCCCACAACTGCGTGAGGATCGAGCTGCCCGCCGATGAGGACGGGCGCGACCGCTTTGAGGTGGCCGCCGGCCTCTGGCAGACCTGGCGGTCCGAGGGCGTGCTGCGGACCGACACCGCCGACGCCTTCTATGTCAGCCGAATGTCCTTCACCGAGGAATCCGGCCTCACCCGCTCCACCACCGGTGTTATCGGGGCCCTGGAGCTGACATCCCCTGGCGAGGGTGACGTGCTGCCCCACGAGCGGACCACACCCAAGCCCAAGGGGGAGCGACTCAACCTCCAGCGGGCCTGCCAGGCCAACCTCTCCCCCGTCTGGGGCCTGTCGATGGCTTCAGGACTCTCCGATCTCATCGCCCCCGGGGGCAATCCCACCGGCAGCCTCCTGGGTCGCTCGGTCGATGACGAAGGGGTCATCCACGAGCTCTGGGAGCTGCCCGCCGACCGGGTGGAGAAGGTCAAGGCGGTGGTATCGGGTTCACCCGTCGTGCTGGCCGACGGCCATCACCGCTTCGAAACCGGACTCAACTACCGCCAGGAGTTGATCGACTCCGGCGTCTCCGAACCGGGGCCGGCCGATCTGATCATGGCCCTAGTGGTCGAGCTTTCCGATCGGGAGCTGACCGTGCAGGCCATCCACCGGCTCATCTCCGGTCTCCCGGCCGGGACCGATCTGCTCGGCGCCCTCGAGCCGTGGTTCGAGTTGAGCCAAGCGGGACCGGTCGACGGGGCCTTCCCGGCCCGCATGACCGGGGCCGGCTCTTTGGGGGTGGTGACACCGACCGGCTCCTGGCTGGCCAAGCCCCGCCCGGCCACCGAGGAGGCCGCCGAGTTTCCCCTGGATTCGGCCCGTTTGGACGTCGCCCTGGCCGTCCTGCCCGAACACGAGCTGGCCTACCAGCACGGAGTGGCCAACATCACCGCGGCGGTGGATTCGGGTCAGGCCCAGGCCGGCGTACTGCTCCGCCCGGCCTCGGTCGAGATCATCGAGTCGATGGCCCGGCAGCGACTGCGCATGCCGCCCAAGACCACCTTCTTCTATCCCAAGCCCCGCACGGGGATGGTCTTCCGCAGCCTGGCCTGAACCATCCGGCTCCGGCCCGGGCGCCCGAGCTTCAGGCGTGACCGTTGGCGCCGACGGTCCAGGTGGTGCCTGACGTGAGCAGCGTGCGAAGCTCCCCGGGACCCCGGCGCTCCTGGGCCTCGGCCAGCTGGCGGTCCATGCCGGAGCCGTAGTCGGCGGTATCCACGGCCCGGAAGACGCCGATCGGCGTGGGCTCGTAGGGACCGTGGGCCAGACGGGAGAGCATGAAGGCAACGGCGGGGTCCTCCCGGGCCTCGTCGTGGACCAGCAACTTGTCCTGGCCGACATCGGATACTTCAACGATACGAGCGCCTTTGGCGTCGAGGACTACTCCCCGCTCACCCTCGGGACCGAAGCGGATGGGCTGGCCGTGCTCGAGGGGGATGAGGTTGTTGGGACGGGCCTCCTTGGAGAGAATCTGCTCGAAGGCGCCGTCGTTGAAGACGTTGCAGTTCTGGTACACCTCGATGAACGAGGCGCCCTTGTGCTCGTAGGCCCGCTTGAACGTGGACTGCATGTGCTTGCGGTCCATGTCGTGGGTCCGGGCCACGAAGGTTGCCTCCGCGCCCAGAGCCAGGCTGATGGGGTTGAAGGGCCGGTCCAGAGAGCCGAACGGCGTGGACTTGGTGACCTTGCCGACTTCGCTGGTCGGGCTGTACTGGCCCTTGGTAAGGCCGTAGATCTGGTTGTTGAACAGGATGATGTTGAGGTTGACATTGCGCCGCAGGGCGTGCATCAGGTGGTTGCCGCCGATGGAGAGTCCATCCCCGTCACCGGTTATGACCCAGACGTCGAGGTCAGGGCGGGCCAGAGCCAGGCCAGTGGCCAGGGCCGGCGCCCGTCCGTGGATGGAGTGCAGGCCGTAGGTGTTCATGTAATAGGGGAAGCGGCTGGAGCAGCCGATCCCGGAGATGAACACGGTCGACTCCCGGCGCGCGCCGAGCTCGGGCATGAGCATCTGCATGGCGGTGAGGATCGAGTAGTCCCCGCAGCCCGGGCACCAGCGCACCTCCTGGTCGCTGGTCCAGTCCTTCTTGGTGGTGACGGGAACGGTGTCGGTCATGAAAGGGCCTCCAGGATGGCGCTCTCCAACTCGGCGGCGCGGAATGGCTGGCCCTGGACCTTGGAAACGGAGCGGGCGTCGACCAGGAACTCCGCCCTGACGATCTTGGAGAGCTGTCCGAGATTCATCTCGGGGACGATGATGCGCGGGTAACTGGCCAGCACCTCACCCAGGTTGGGTGGAAGCGGGTTGAGGTGAATCAGATGGGCATGGGCGACCTTGGTGCCCCGGGCCCGCACCCGCCGGACGGCGGCCTGGATGGCGCCGTAGGTGGAGCCCCAGCCGAGGACCAGGAGCTCAGCCCCGTCCTCGTGGTCGACTTCCACGTCGGGGATGTCCTTGGCGATTCCGGCCACCTTGGCGGCGCGCAGGTGGACCATGCGCTCGTGATTGGCCGGCTCGTAGGAGATGTTGCCGCTGCCGTCGGCCTTTTCAATGCCGCCGATGCGGTGCTCCAGTCCGGGCGTGCCGGGAATGGCCCAGGGCCGGGCCAGGGTCTCCGCATCCCGTATGTAGGGCCAGAAGACGGAGTTGCCCTCCTCGTCAACGTGGTTGGGCTCGGTGGCGAAGTCCACGGAGATGTCCGGGAGGGAGTCCACGTCCGGCAGCTTCCAGGGCTCGGAGCCATTGGCCAGATAGCCGTCGGAGAGCAGGAACACCGGAGTGCGGTATTTGAGGGCGATGCGGGCCGCCTCGATGGCCGCCTCGAAGCAGTGGCTGGGGGTCTTGGCCGCCACGATGGGCACCGGGGCCTCCCCGTGGCGTCCGTACATGACGTGGAGGAGGTCGGCCTGCTCGGTCTTGGTCGGAAGACCGGTGGAGGGACCGCCCCGCTGGATGTCGACCACGATGAGAGGCAGCTCCAGGCTGATGGCCAGGCCGACC
>DATLUK010000290.1:0-9044 GCA_035533195.1 Acidimicrobiales bacterium
TAGGTCGATGCCGACGTACTGGCGCGATGCTTGGGGTTGCACAGGGTTCCTCCTCCGTCGTGGGGGTTTGGTTTCGTCAACCCCGAGTGTGTCAACACTCGGCTCCTCACGACGGGGGCGGTCCCCTCTCCCGGCTCCAGCTGTAGGCATCGAGGGTTCCTCCCTCTGCCTCGGCGCCTGGCCCGCACCAGCCGGGCCGATCACGCGGGAGCGGCGATGCGCTCCTTCATGACATCAGGTATGGGTGCGCCGAGGACCACTCCTATCCGCGGGCAAATGGGACGCATCGTCGCCAAGCCCGCCACTGACGGCCGGTAGTAATCCCTCCCCATCGACCGATCCGAGCGGACATTGGTCGCGTGCTGAGTTGGGGCGTCAGCGGTGCCGGCCCCGGCGGGGCTGAGGTGGGTCCGGCGGTCTCGCGACTGCCGGCGTCTGCCGCTGGGCCGAGCGTCTCAGCTCCGCTCCCATCGCCGTGTCGTTGGCCGGGTTGGGAACAGGGAAACGGGACAGGTTCAGCTCGGGTTCCAGTTCGCGCGCCCGTGGCAGGACCTGGCGCCGCCTGAAGCGGCGGAGGAGTTCGGCTTGGGCCAGTCGCTCGGCCAGGGCTTCGCCCCAGCCAGCTTCGAGGGGCTGGGCCCCCAGCCAGTCCAGGCGCCGCTGTTGCTGGCGCCTGGCCAGGGCCAGCTCCTCGGTCCGGAGGGCGGCGGCCTCGGCCAGCTCCCGGTCCCGGATAGCCCGGGTGGCCTCTGTTCGGCGGTGGCCAGCCGGGTCCAGGCGTTTGCCAGGTCGGCCCGGGGTACGAGGGCCTCGATCTCCTTGGTCCGGTCCGGTCCGGCCTCTCTATCCACGTGGAGGCTGTGCTCCTCGACCAGCTGGAGGACCAACACGACGTCGTCGTAGCGGGACAGTCCGGCCCTCATGACCCGATGAGCCGACGCCTCGGCTCCCACCCGGCGCATGACCCGACCCAGGACCTCCACCGGGGCGGTAGAGACCAACCGGCCCCTGGCCTCGTCTTGGCCCTCGCAGATGACCAGGGCCCGATTGGCGGCCCGCCCGCGGGTCATGCCCACATACAGGGCCTCGGCTGACATGGGGGCCTCGACCGCCACGATCCCCTCATCCACCGTGAGGCCCTGTCCTTTGTGGATGGTGGTGGCATATCCGAGGGCCAAGTGCTCGGAGACATAGGTTCCAGGTACCCGGAGGACCCCGTGTCCCTCCAGGGAAGACAGGAGAGCCGAACCGTCAGGACCGAAGTCATCGATCCGCCAGCGCTGGCCGTTGCGGAGCCAGGCCCCGGTCGAGCTTCTGAGCCGGCGATCATTGCGCAGGCTCAAGACCTCATCGCCCACCCCCACCGCGTGGCGCCCGGCGGCGATCGCGTCGGGGCTGACCTCCCCGGCGGCCACCCGTGCGGCCCGGGCTCGAAGCGCCAGGGCGTCGACGGTCTCATGGTCAGAGGCCATGACAATCACCGAGTGGCCCTCGGCCCGAGCCAGGAACCACGCCTCGAAGGCGGCGGCGATGAGTCCGTCTGTATCGGTCTGTAGGACACCGCCCCTCCCCCGCCGGGTGAAGGCGGCGTGGTCCTCCAGGTAGGCGAGCCCAGCCCGAACCGCTTCGCCCTGCGCCTCGAGCATCTCGGTGGCCACCCGGTCGTCCCCACAGGCCCAGAGCACCGAGACGCTCTTGGGTGGGCTGAAGGTCAACGAATAGCCGGCCACCGCCGTGTCCGAGTCGGGCGACCACCCCCGGCCCATGGATCTGCCGGTGGCCGGATGGGCCCCGGAACCGAAGAGCCGGTCGAAACCGACCTCGCCCACCACGCTGCCGCCCAGACCCAGTCCGGCCGAGCCGCGTCCCAGCCATCGACCTTCCAGCTCAGGATGAGCGGCCCAGTAGCTCGGTCCCTGGGTGGCCAGTTCCACCTCGGCCTTGAAGTAGAGCCGCTGTCGCGGGCGCATCTTGGTAAGACTCATCATCGCCACGACGCTCCGGAGCACGGGGGCACCTCGGGTGCAGAGGTGTCCCGGCTTAGAGGTGGTTGGCTGGGAAGCGCTGTCCAAGTCACGGGAAGCTCCTTGGGGTCGACTACGCCGGGGACCGTCGGGCGGCTGTGGTGGTGAAGGCGGAAGTGGTGACAATCGAGGCGACGCAGGAGATGCGTGTTCTTCTTCGAGGGTTGGCCAACCAGCGCGTCGTCATCGCCGTTGATCTTCTGCTGTGACTGTGACGCGGCCGGCAAAGGGCTCGGATCCCCATCACCCGTCCATCTCGATGGAGCTGTCGGCGACGGCGAACAGATTGCCCTGTGAGACATCCACTGGCCCACGACGTCGCCCCGGACGGCCGGGGGCGCCGGTTCCGGGAAGCGCTGTGCCAATGACCGAAGACCGCCGCACGCCAACGTGGTAAGCACGCGCGCCGGGCGCGGCGTCCGGCGCGCAGAGGGACTCCGCGTTGGCGCCACGCCCGGCATTGCTCTGCCCTGAGGACCCTAACCGGCCGTCTGACTCAGCGATGAGACTGTCCGAGCCATCAGGACGCCACCCGGTCGAGGAGGCGTCCTGGTCGTTCGGACATACCTGGTCGTCCTGGATTCTCGGACACACGCGGTTGTCCTGAATCTGGGGACAGACGCCGTCGTCCTTTGCGGGACAGACGAGGTTGTCCTGGCCTTGAGGACAGGATTGGCGGTCTCGATGTCCCGGACAGGCGGCGCTGTCCTGATCCGTTGGACAGGACAGGATCCGGAGCCCGTCGGGCAGGTTCAGCCGGTAGCCCGAGCGCGATCGATCCGCTTGATCCAGGACGCGAACGCGCTGAACGATGCCGGCACTGGCGAGAGCGGCCATGGCGCGCGCCGCGGTGTCCTTGGTGATGCCGACCCCAGCGGCCAGGTGACGCACGCCGAGTACTGCCACCCAACCCTCGTCGTCAGCCTCCGAGGCCAGGGCGATCTCTTCCAGCACGGCCCAGGCCATCGGGCCCAGGCGGCGACGCTGCTCCCGGCTCGACGATTCGATGACGAGCACCGGCTTGGTGCCTATCGGGTCGTTTCGGAGTCCGGGCCGCCGGGGTCACACCGATCGGCCTCCACCAGTCCGAGGTCTCTCTGTAGGGCCAGGGTGGCGTTGTATTCGGCCTGGGAGTCTCCCGGTGCCCGGGCCCCGGTGGCGGCATCGATCTCGTCCCAGCTGGCACCGGCGCGCCGGGCGTCTTCTATGACCAGCCAACTGTGGGCCGCCATGCGCTCGGCCAGTTCGACCCGGGCGGCCAAAGCGCCGAGCACGTCGGCCTTGGCAAAGGTGCTGCCCAGCAGTCGGGCCATCTCGACGGACATAACCCGGTCCAGCAGATCGGAGCGGGCGATGCTCCAGAGCGCTTCGGGCCCCCTCATGCCGCCCACTTGGGATCGGAGTCCTCCAGGCCCAGCATCCGGGCCAGTGCGGCCCGGGGCACCCGCAGTTGGCGCCCGACGGTCAGCACCGGCAAGCCGGCTTTTCCCCCACTGGCGCGGTACCGGCGCGTCAGCTCATAGGCGGCCGTGCGCCCGATGCGCAACACGGCGGCGGCTTCTTCGATAGTCAATACGACCGGCAACTCGTCCAAAGACACGGTGAGCCCCTTCTCGATAGTGAAGCGAGATGAAGGCCACCTAACGCGGTGTTGATCCGCTGGGCGAGGAGGTAGCGACCCCGGTGATGCCAAGTTACGCCCGGATCAGATCCTTGTCAAGTCAGTACCGACGAGTATGGTTCTATACTGATGCCCAGACTCTCCCGTGCCGCCGTCAACCCAGCTGAGGGCTTCTCCGCCTACGCCGGGGCCAGTCCCAACCAGGTGGTGGCCTACAACCTGGCCCGGGCCCGGGCCTATCGGGAATGGACCCAGGACCAGGCCCGGGAGGCGTTGGCCCCCTATCTGGGGGTGGAGTGGTCCAAGGCCAACTACTCCGCCGCCGAGCGCTCCATGGATGGGGTGCGGGTGCGCCAGTTCGACGCCGATGAGATCGTGGCCTTCGCCCGGGCCTTTCGGGTCCCCCTCGCCTGGTTCTTCCTACCGCCTGATCCCGGTGCCGCCGATGGTGTCTTGATCCGCCTGTCCACCCCGGACGCCACCGCCATGGCCGGAACGCCGATGGGCGAGTTGGTGGATCTGGTCTATGGGGATGACGAGATGGCCAATCTGATGATCCTGATGCTGGGCCGGTTCATGGAGGGCTACGGGGCCGGGGGCATGACCGAAGCCCAGCGTCGCATCACCGAGTTGGCCAATGCCCGCAAGGCGGCAGTGGTGGCCGAGTCGTTCCGGGGTCTGCACTACGGAGCCACCAACCTGCGCGCACTGGCCAACCAGCTAGAGGAGTTGGCCCTCAAGGCCGGGGTGGTCAGCCTGGAGGAGCTCGGTGTGTATGACGGTTGATGCCTTGGGCCGCCTATTCCAGGGCGGCGCGCATTTCATAGAGCTCAGGAAGCGCCTCGTGGTCCTTCGGACGGTTCGCCGACTCCTTCGAGGCAATGATGTCGCTGAGGGCAGCGGCCCGTATCGCGTAGTTGCCTCCCGAGATGAGATTTGCTCGCTGGACCAACTCGTCATAGCCGACCCGGCGCCCATCAGCGGCCGGGATGGCAGTGAGCACATCGAGGCGGCCGGCGTCGGTCCGCCAGGTCGAAATATTCATCCGCGCCAGGGTCGCTCCATCCAATTGGACTGGTAGCTGCCTTGCCTCCTGGTCGGTCATGCCCTCCACCACGAGTCGGGCGTTTAGCTCCCTCATGGCAGCACCAAGACGTTCCAGGTTGACCAACTGTTGTCGCACCAGACAGTCAAGGTCTTCTGTGGGGCGACGAGCACCATAGGCCCGAGCCGCAGATCCGCCGACTACCAGATACTCGACGCCGTGACGATCGAGGGTCTCAACCAGCCTCGCGACGTCGGGCTCCTCCGAGTCAGCCATCGACGGTGGTCTTGGCCTCCCTGGCCCGGTCGGCCTCTATCTCGACGAGGAAGGCAAGCACCTTCTCCTTGGAGTCCAGCCGCCGGCCATCCGAGGTGATCGACACGTCATCGGCCGTGGCCGGACCGGCCTCGCGCATGGCAGCCGCCCACTCCTCGAAGGTCAGTACAGGTCTGGCACTCACGACTCCATGTTACAAGGACGGTTCCCCGCCCAGTAGCGGGTCGGCGTCAAGATCCGCGTCGCGCGCTGCCTGGAACTCTCGCCACGTCCCCGGCCATGAGCGACGCCGGCTGGATCAGTCCGGACCGTCCCGCACCGGGCGAGCCGCCAGCATGGCGCCGAGGCGGTCGATCGCGTCGCGGTGCATCTCGGGTGTCGTATGCGAGTAGAGGTCCAGGGTGATCGCGACTCGGGCGTGGCCAAGCATCTCCTGCACCAGTTTGGGATGTGCTCCACCCTGCAGGGCCAGCGTCGCGGCCGTGTGGCGGAGGTCATGGAGCCGGATCACCGGCACACCGGCCTTGCCGCACGCGGCGCCGAAGTCGCGCAGCGCGTTACGGGGATGGATCCACGTCCCGAACGCCGTGGTGAACACCAGACCGCTCCCCGCCCAGGCCTCGCCCAACTCTCGCTCCTCCAGTTCCTGGCGCAGTTGAAGGACCTTGAGGGCCTCCACTGCGTCGGGCACCAGCAGCACCTTGCGCCGGCCGGCGTCGGTCTTCGGTTCCGACAAGCTCACCTGGCTGCCGGTGACCACGAGGCTTCGGGTCACCGAGAGCCAGCCCGCGTCGAGATCGACGTCCTGCCAGCGCAGCCCGAGGGCCTCTCCCCTGCGCAATCCCGTGCTCAGCATCAGCCGCCACAGGGGACCGAGCCGGTCCTCAGCCGTCGCATCGAGGAATGCCCGGGCCTGCACGTCGGTCCAGGTGTCGACCTTGGGAGCGCTCATCCGCGGCAGGGACAGCTTGGCCTCGGCCGGGCTGCGCACGATGAGGCCGAGCTCGGCTGCCGTCTCCAGTGACAGGTGCATCACCTGGTGGGCCATCCGGACGGATCGCGCCCCGAGGCCGCCCGAGCCGTCGGAGCGACCGGAGGACTCCAACTCGGCGTACAGCCGCTGCAGGTCGATGGGCTTGAGGTCCTGCAGACGCCGGCCGCCGATTCGGGGAACGATCCAACCCCGCACGGCGTGGGTGTACAGGCTGACGGTGCTAGGACGCAGCGACGGACCGACGATGAGCAGCCACTCCTCCAGCCAGTCGGTTACCCGCTTCACGGACCGGTCGACGGTGACGCCGCCTGCGTTGCGATTGGAGCCGAACTCGGCCAGGGCCGCTTCGGCAGCTGCCCGGGTGGCGAACCCGGCCCGAGTGACCTGGCGTCGGCTCCCATCGCCTCGGCGTACGCCGTCGGCCACGAAGCGCCACGGCTTTCCCCGTCCTGGGACCTTCTGGAACACGCGCCCTCGGGCCATGGCCTACCCCCGAAATCCTGTGAGCCCACCCACTCTGTGAGCCCACCGTACGCCGGGTCGGTGACATCGTGTGAGCCCAGTGTGAGCCCTCGGCCCATTTCCGGCTCCGCCAGACATCTGGCTGAGATCAGAAAGTGGCTCTGACCTGGGCTTTCCTTGGTGGGCCGTAGAGGACTCGAACCTCTGACCCCTTGCGCGTCATGCATTTTTTTGGCGTTCAGAGGGGTTCGTATGGGTCCGTGCCAAGCGCGAACTCCCTGGTCAGAGGGGGTAAGCCGTTCGAAGGGGTTCGCCGCCGTTCGGCTGGGTTGCTCCAGTGGTTGCTCCAATTTTCGTGAGGTCGATCCGCGCCGGCGTTCAGCCGGGCGGCCGACGTCGAACACGTGGAGACAGGATGCGCAGCCTTGGCGGCGCAGTCCTTACGGCCTCTCGCAGGACGGACAACTTGGCTATCCCCTTCGGGAAGACGGCCAAGGTCAGTCGATCCGGTAAGGCCGCGGATGGGGCCAGGGCGCCGTCGAACCCAGCCTCGACCGCGGCCACTGCCATTTGCTGGGTCCGCGAGTAATCATCGCCGATCAGATCGGAATCAGTCAGGCCGACGGCCTCGAGCACTTTCGGGTCGGTCAAATCGAGCAGCATCAAGTCCTCGACACGGGCGGCGCCGGCGCGGCGTCGGAGTTCGAAGGGGTCGATACCCCTGCCCGTGAAGTGCCGGAGCAACTCCGCCCACTCCTGCGATGACGCCCACCAGAGCCGGGGCCACCCTGAACCGTGTACCGCGCATCGAACTCGGCCGGATCCGTGCCCGGCGCCAAGCCGGCCAGCTCTGAGCGCAGGTCCGGATCGGCCTGCCGGCCGGCCAGGCGTCGAGCCAGATCCCGTCCCGAGACCCAGCGGGGCCGTTGTCGAAGCGTCGAAGCGGACGGAGGGCAGCCAGGGGTACGGGTTGGCCGCCCACGGTGATCACGGGTCATATCGCGACGGAGGGTTTCGGGGTCGCGATCGGCCGCGGTCTGGTGGGCGGGGGACGGCAGTCAGTCGCGTGGCCAGGGGGCCGCCGTCGGCTGTGCTCAGGCGGCGGCGCTCAGCTGCTGTTCGACGGGTACGACGCGGTGCGGTTCGCACAAGAAGCGTTCGGCGAAGGTGACGGCGTCGTGCTCGGACTCAAAGCGTATGGGTTCGCCACCCCCATCGAGCACAGTTTCGCCGCAGACGTGCACCAACTCCACCGCGTACGTGGCGCGCTCACTGCTCGGCACGAGGCACGAGCGGAGCTGGCGGAAGACACAAATCATGGTCCTACCCTATCGAGGCGGGGTGTGTTGGACCGAATGAATTCTGGGCAGCGGAATAGCGAGGCCACCGAATTCCCGTCGACGACTCCCTGCCCGGCGACAGCCCACTCGGCTGACCGTCCCCGAAGATTGGGACGCCTGGCTCGAGGGGGTGTCGCCATCCGCCGGGCGACCCACGCTGGCCCCCATCACACCTGATGCCCGGATGGCGGGCCCGGCACATGGGCAGGGACGGACAGCGCCTCATGAACTGTGGAAGCTCTTGCTGAGCGCCATACTCATGGAGTGGCTTGCTCGCCAAGGGTCGACCTGGCTGTGGTGGGCGCGGCCTTGGTCGTGTCCCTCGTTCTGTTCGACCTGTTTCCCGGACCAGGGGTGATCCTGTCGCTGCTCGTAGGCGGAGTTGGGTGGCTGGAGTTACGGCGCGGCCATCTGATTGGGAGGCGACTACTTGCCGCCTTCGTCGGGATGGTCCTCGCGCTGGCCGGTGTCCTCTTCCTCGCCTTCGTGCTCCTCTGACAGGTCGAGAAGGACCGTGTCCCATGCCGTTCGACTGGGGCTGGCGAGCGGTTATTGGATCGCCGGCGCGCAGCCTCCTGGGCCGCGTCGGGCAAGAGCGCTACGTGGGCCTCCGGGGAATCGTTGATTTGCCGCCGTTCGGCCCTACCGCAGTGTCCAGCCGCGAGCCAAACTGAGCCCGTGACTATCGTCGCGATTGGCCTCGTTGGTGTGGCCGGGACCGAGCGCCGAGGGCCTTCCCAACGACGCGGGACGTCGCGCTGTGTCCCCCGGTGAGCAGAACGGGCCGAACGAGGCGGGGCGCAGACCGGGCCGGAACAGGGCTTCGATGGTGAGGACCGGGCCCGGAGTTCCCGGCCCGGTCGCCTCGGTGAAGCCAAAGCTGCGGGGCTGGCTCCATGCCGGGGTTGCGCCGCTGGTCACGGCCGGTGGTGCCCTGCTGGTGGGCCTGGCCCCACCCGGTCGAGCCCGGGACAGCGTCATCGTCTACGCCGTGGCCGGTCTGGTGCTCTTCACCACCAGCGCCGTCTACCACCGGGGCACGTGGTCTCCGCCGGTCCTGGACGCCTTACGCCGGGCCGACCACTCCAACGTCTATCTGCTGATAGCCGGCAGTTACACCCCGGTCGCCGCCTTGGGCCTCCCCGACCCCACCCGGGGCCGGCTGTTACTGGGCATATGGGCAGCCACCGCGGCGGGCGTGGTCTTCCGCTGCACGTGGCCCGGCGCTCCCCGGGCCTTCTACACCCTGCTCTACGTCGGCCTGGGTTGGTCGCTGCTGCCC
>DATLUK010000291.1:0-17901 GCA_035533195.1 Acidimicrobiales bacterium
GCATCCATCCCCACGCCCCCGGACCGGACTGGAGGGTGATCTCCCACACCTTGCCGGCGGCCAGGAGCACCGGGGCCACCACCGGGAGGAGGAGGAGGGGGAGGAGGGTCTCGCGTACCCCCAGGCCGGCGGACACGATCCCGTAGACAGTGCCGGCGGCGGCCAGGCCGATGGTGGCCAGGACCGCGCTGAGGACCAGAAGAACCACCCCGTGAAGGCTGGCCGAATAGAGGACGGCTATCCCCCCGGCCAGGAAGATCTCCAAGACGGCCAGCTGGCCCGCCACGGCCGCCGCCTTGCCCAGGAAGATGCCGGCCGGGTCGAGGCCGGAGAGCCGAAGGCCATCCCGCAGCCCGTCGGCCGCCTCCAGTGCGAAGCTGCGCTGCACGGTCAGCACCCCGGCAAAGAGCACCGCCACCCAGTACAGACCGGCCGCCGCCGTCTGCAGCAGGTTGTGATTGGCGTCGAGGGCGAAGGCGAAGATGACCAGCACCACCAGGGCGAAAGGAAGGACCTGCTGGGCCCCCACCCGGGAGCGCCACTCCACCCTGAGGTCCTTGCCCGCCACCAGGGCGGCGTCACGGAACAAGGACGGACTCCGTGGTGCGGCCCCCGGCCACGGTGACGGTGCGCTGGGCCAACTCCTCGACCTGACCGGCCTCGTGGGAGGCGATGATCACGCCGGCCCCGCCCGCCACGGCCGCGCTGACCAGGCCGTCGAGCAGGACGCGGGCGTCGGCATCCAGGCCGGCGTAGGGCTCGTCCAAGAGCCACAACTCCGGCCGGCGGGCCACCACCGAGGCCAGAGCGGTGCGGCGGCGCTGTCCGGCCGACAGACGGGCAGCCGGGGTGTCGGCCAGCCGGCCGGTCAGCCCGACCAGGCCCAGGGCGGCATCCGCCTGTTCGAGGGTCCCGCCTCCGGCCCGGACGGAGAAGCGCACGTTGTCCCTGACCGAGAGATCGTCATAGAGCTGGGTGGCATGGCCCAAGAGCCCGACCCGGCGGCGGACCCCCCGCCGATCCAGGCCGAGATCCTCCCCGAGGACCACCGCCCGGCCCGACGCCACCGGCAGCAGTCCGGCGCACAGGCGCAGGAGGCTCGTCTTGCCCGCCCCGTTGGCGCCGCGGAGGAGGACCACCTGGCCTGGGGCCACGGTCAGATCGGCACCGGCCAGGACCGGAAATCGGCCGGCCAGGGCCACGACGTTGCGGAGGAGGACGGCTTCGGCCATGAGGGGTCGGCCAATGCTACGGGGGCCTGTACTGGCCGATCCAAGCGCCGGGGGTACCTTCGGTCCCGTGCTGCGGACGACACTGGCGGTGGTTGGACGTCTCTTCCTCGCCGCGGGGACCCTCCTCGGCCTCTTTGTCGCCTACCTGTTGTGGGGCACCGGCGTCTCCGAATCCCACAGCCAGACGGCCCTGGCCCACCAGTTCCACGCCCAGGCCCAGGCGGCCAAGGCGGCCGGCGCCGGGGCCTACACCCCCGTCCTGCCCGGCTACGCCATCGGGATCATCCAGATCCCGAAGATCGGCCTGGAGAAGTACCTGGTGGAAGGGACCGGTGAGTCCGACCTGCAGAAGGGGCCCGGCCACTACGCCGGCACCCCCCTGCCGGGCCAGCCCGGCAATGTGGCCATAGCCGGTCACCGCACCACCTACGGGGCGCCCTTCTACAACCTGGATGCTCTGAAGCCGGGGGACCCGGTTCGCATCACCATGGTGGACGGGACGACCTACAGCTACGACGTCACCGGCAGCCAGGTGGTGTCGCCCTCCGATGTGGCCGTGGTCGGCCCGACCAAGGACAACCGGCTCACCCTGACCACATGCAACCCCCGCTTCAGCGCCTCGACGCGCCTCATCGTCTCGGCCAGCCTGGTCGGCTCCGTCGCCCCCGCCCCGCCCCCGCCGGCGTCATCCGCCAAAGCCCAGCTGGCGGCGTCACCCACCAACCTCACCTCGGGCCAGAGCGGGGCCATACCGGAGATCGTCCTGTTCGTAGTGCTGGGGGTGGCGGTCTGGCTGGCCTCGTGGGCGGCCTCCCGCCGGGTGAGGTGGTGGGCCTGGGTGGGGGGAACCCCGGTTTTCCTGGTCGTCCTCTACTTCTTCTTCGAGAACCTGGTCCGCATCCTTCCCGCCAGCGTGTAGCGACCGGCCGGGGCCGGTGCTCAGGACCCCTTGAACCTGGGCGGGCGCCGCTCCCGGAAGGCGGTGATGCCCTCCTCCAGGTCGGCCGAGGACCAGGCCCGGCGCCGGGCTTCCTCCACCGCCGCGTCGTCCGGGCCCATCTCCACCCGGTTGAGGGCCAGCTTGTGCCCGGCCAGGGTGAGCGGGGCCAGTTCGGCAATCTCCCCGGCCCAAGCCAGAGCGGCGTCCAGGTCCCCGGCCCGCTGCGCAAAGCCGGCCGTCACCGCCTGGTCCCCGTCGAGTTGCACCCCGCCCAGGAGCATGGCCCTGGCCAGGCCCTGACCGGCCAGCAGCGAGACCCGCCGGACCGTCCAGTGGTCGACCATTAGGCCAAGGCGACCGGCGGGAACGCCGAAGCGGGCTGCCGGGGTGGCCACCCGCAGGTCACAGGAGACGGCCAGCTGGACCCCGGCGCCCAGGGCGGGCCCGTCCACGGCGGCTATGCAGACAATGGGCAGATCGACCAGGGCGTCGAGCACCGCCCTCAGGGCCGGGCCGAAGGCGGCGTCCCTGACCGTGCCCAGGTCGGCACCAGCGCAGAAGCTGCCCTCCGAGCCAGTCAGGACCAAGGCCCGGGCCGGCCGGCCCCGGGCCTCCTCCAGGGCCGCGGTCAGGGCCAGGCAGGCATCGGTGTCGAGGGCGTTACGCCGGGCCGGGCGGCGGATGGTCACCACGGCCACGGGCAGGCCCGAGGCGGTGTCCTGGAACTCGAGGTCTATCGGATCGTCCACCGGATCAACGGCCCTGGCGGGCCACCACCTCCAGGTCGGCCTCGACCATCATCTTCACCAACCCGGGGAAGTCCACCTCCGGCTTCCAACCCAGCACCTGGCGGGCCTGGTTCGGATCACCGACCAGGAGGTCGACCTCGGCCGGGCGCATGAAGCGCTCGTCGAAGGTCACGTGCTCCTGATAGTCGAGGCCGGCGTGGGCGAAGGCCAGCTCACAGAACTCGCGCACCGAGTGGGTCTCGCCCGTGGCCACCACGTAGTCGCCGGGCGTCTCCTGCTGGAGCATCAGCCACATGGCCCGGACGTAGTCGTAGGCGTAACCCCAGTCCCGCTGGGCGTCCAGGTTTCCCATGGCCAGGGTCTTGTCCAGGCCGTGCTTGATCCGGGCCACCCCGTGGGTGATCTTGCGGGTGGAGAACTCGAGGCCCCGCCGGGGGGACTCGTGGTTGAACAGGATGCCGGAGCTGGCGTGCAGGCCGTAGCTCTCCCGGTAGTTGACGGTGATCCAATGGCCATAGACCTTGGCCACCCCGTACGGACTGCGGGGGTAGAACGGGGTCGACTCCTTCTGCGGCACCTCCAGGACCTTCCCGAACATCTCCGAGGAGCTGGCCTGGTAGAAGCGAATCTCCGGGTCCACGATGCGGATGGCATCCAGAACACGGGTGACGCCGAGGGCCGTGGTCTCCCCGGTGAGGACGGCCTGGTTCCAGGAGGTCTGCACGAAGGACTGGGCGGCCAGGTTGTAGACCTCGTTGGGCCGGTGCTCACGCAGGATGTTGATCATGGAGACCTCGTCCAAGAGGTCACCGGACACCAGGTTGAGATCGTCCTGGATGTGGGCGATCCGCTCGAAGTTCAAGGTGCTGGAACGCCGCACCATCCCGATGACCTCGTAGCCCCTTTCCAGCAGGAGTTCGGCCAGATAGGAGCCGTCCTGTCCGGTGACTCCGGTTATGAGCGCGCGCTTGGGCATCCCCCAGTTGTAGGCGCATCCGGGACACTTGTCTGCTAAGCCACTTGGCAATGCCGGAAAATCTCGGGCGGCGAATAGCCAGGCTGCGCACCGAATCGGGCTGGACGCAGGCCGATCTGGCCTCCCGTCTGGCCATCTCCCGGGTCTCGGTCTCCCACCTGGAGGCGGGCCTGACCGTACCGGGCGAGCGGACCGTGGCCCTCCTGGCCGGCTTGTTCAAACTGGAGCCCCATGAACTGGTGGCCGGGACCAACTACCCACCGGCCAAGGCCGAGCGCCTGCCGGTGGTGGTGTGCCGCTACACCGAGGTTGAGTTCCAGCTCCGCCTGCTGGACGCCGACATGGAGCGACGCGGGGCCGCCTTCGACCCAGTCCACGCCGGGGAGTGGCACCGCCGCCTGGCCAAGCTGCGGCGCGTCACGCACGACCGGCGGGAGCAGGAGGCCCTGAACGAGGCCATGCGCATCCTGGCCGCCCGGCCCACCCTGGGCTGACGGCGGCCGGTCAGCGGCCCTTCCAGACCGGGCGGCGCTTTTCGTTGAAGGCGGCCATTCCCTCCCGGGCATCCTCGGTGAGGGTGGTCAGGCTGAGTTGGGCATGCAGATGGCGCAGGGCGGCGTCGGCGGGCAGATCCATGACCGAATAGAAGCTGTCCCGGCCCATCTTCATGACGATCGGTGATGCACCGGCCAGCCGGGCGGCCAGCTCGGATACGGCCCCATCCAACTGGTCGGGCGGGACCACCCGGTTGAGGAAGCCGATGGACAGGGCTTCGGCGGCATCGACCCGCCGCCCGGTCATCATCAGCTCCAGGGCCCGCTTGGGCGGCATGGAGCGGACCAGCGGAACGGTGATCACATAGGGCCAGAGACCGACGTTGACCTCCGGCGCCCCGAACTGGGAGTCATCCGAAGCAATGACGAAGTCACAAGCCAGGGCCAGTCCGAAGCCGCCGGCCAGGGCAAAGCCCCGCACCCGGGCGATGGTCGGCTTACCCAGTCCCCACAGGTCGGTGAAGAGGGCCGGGAGCTGGCCCCGGCCGGCGTGGTCACCCAGGAACCCCCCGTCGGCTCCACCGCTCAGATCCACCCCGGAGCAGAAGGCCTTTTCTCCCGCTCCGGTCAGCACCACCACTCTCACGGCGGCGTCTTCCCTGGCTTGGCCGACCGCGGCCCGCAGGGCCTCCACCACCGCCTGGGTCATGGAGTTGCGCCGCTCGGGGCGGTTGATGGTGATGGTGGCCACACCCTCGCTCGACTGGTAGAGGACCTCGGGCATGGCCGGTGACGCTACCTTCGGCGGCAGTGGGCTTCCGCCGCGTCGCATTGGTCTCCTATCGACTGGGTGGGTTGGACGGGGTTTCAGTAGAGGCCGAAAAGTGGCGCTGGGCGCTTGGGCAACTCGGCTTGGAGGTGGTCACGGTGGCCGGCTCCGGCCCGGCCGACGCGCTGGTGGCCAACCTGGGCGCCTGGGACCGAGGAGTACCCGACGCCGCCGGGCTGGAGACGGCCCTGGCCGGCGCCGATGTGGTCGTAGCCGACAACATCTGCTCACTGCCCCTCAACCCGGCGGCGTCCGAGGCGGTGGCGGCGGCCATGCGGGGCCGACCCGCCCTCCTCCACCACCACGACCTGGCCTGGCAGCGCCCGGGCCTCGGGGACTGGGTCCCCGATGATCCGGGTTGGGTGCACGTCACCGTCAACGACCTGAGCCGGGGCCAGTTGGCGGCCCGGGGGATTCCGGCGGTGACCGTCCGCAACCGTTTCGAGCCCGACCCGGCCCCGGGGGATGGCGCCGCCACCAAGGAGGCGCTGGGCCTGGCCGGAGGAACGCGCCTGGTCCTCCAGCCGACCCGGGCCATCGCCCGCAAGAACGTGGCCGCCGGGCTGGCCGCCGCCGAGGCTCTCGGCGCGGCCTTCTGGCTGACTGGGCCGGCCGAGGAGGGCTACCAGGCCGAGCTGGACCGGTTGGTGGCCGGCGCCCGGCTGCCCGTCATCCACCGCCCCGCTCCCCTGGACATGGCCGGCGCCTACGCCGCCGCCGACGCCGTGGTCCTGCCCTCGTCGTGGGAGGGCTTCGGCAACCCGGCGGTGGAGGCCTCCATCCATCGGCGCCCGGTCCTGGTGGGGCCCTACCCGGTGGCTGATGAGCTGATCGCCCTGGGCTTCCGCTGGTTCCGGGACGCGGGCGGACTCGGGGCCTTCCTGGACCGGCCCGACGCCGGCCTCCTGGAGCACAATCGGGCCGTGGCCGCCGAGCGCCTGACCCTGGCCGAACTACCCGGGATCCTGAGCGGGCTCCTGGACCAGCTGCAGCGCCGGGTCGGCGGGTGATTCAGCGGGACCGGCCGGCCCTCTTTCGGGCGACCTGGATGGCCAAAAGGGACAGAGTGGACATGACCGCGCCGCCCGGACGAATGGGCTCAGGAGGCCGCCGGGTCTGCTTGGCCGGCTTAGTTTTAGGCGGCGCGGTCACGTCCGATGAGTTCGCCGCCCATGGGCCTTGATCCTGCCCGGAGGCGTCCCGTTGTTACCGTGAGAGCCATGGCCACGGCACCCAGCGCCCGCCTCCCGGCGGCCGAACGGCGCCGGCAGCTGCTCGACGTGTCGGTGGTCCTCTTTGCCGAAAAGGGATTCGACGGTACATCCATGTCGGATCTGGCCGAGGCGGCCGGGGTCACCAAGCCGGTGCTCTACCAGCACTTCCGCTCCAAGCGGGCCCTCTACGCCGAGCTGCTGGAGGAGGTGAGCCACCTGCTGCTGGAAGAGGTGGAAAAGGCCGTGGCCGCTGCCGACGGCCCTCACGAGCAGGTCCGGGCCGGCTTCAGCGCCTACTTCCGCTTCGTGGTCGAGAGCCGTTCGGCCTTCCAACTGCTCTTCCTGGGCGGGTCCCGGCACGACCGGGAGCTGACGGCGGCGGTAGACCGACTGGAGGTGGCCATGGCCGAGACCATCGCCCCCCTCATCGAGGCGGGCATCGGCACCCGCCAACGGCGCCAGCTGGCCCTGGCTCTGGTCGGAATGGCCGAGGCCACCGGCCGGCGGGCCCTGATCGACGCCCAGCTGGTCGATCCGACCGGCATCCAGACCATGGCCAACCGGCTGGCCGAGCTGGCCTGGGCGGGACTGCGGTCGATCCGGCCGGAACCGGAAGCGGACCCGAGTTGAGCCCGTCAGCTGCGCCGGACCCGGCCGGCGGCCAGCCATCCGTACTGTCGGACCGACACGGTCCGGTGACGGTGGTGAGCATCAACCGCCCGGAGGTCCGCAACGCGGTGGACGGGCCTACCGCGGCCGCGTTGACGGCGGAGTTGCGATCGGCCGATGCCGACCCGGAGTGCTCAGTGGTCGTGCTGACCGGGGCCGGGGGAACCTTCTGCGCCGGCGCCGATCTCAAGGCGGTGGCCGCCGGCCGGGGCAACCGTGTCTCCCCGGAGGGGGACGGGCCGATGGGCCCCACCCGCCTGGTCATGTCCAAGCCGGTGCTGGCCGCGGTGGAGGGTCACGCCGTGGCCGGCGGGCTGGAACTGGCCCTCTGGTGTGACCTACGGGTGGCGGCGGACACCGCCGTGTTCGGGGTCTACTGCCGGCGCTGGGGCGTCCCGCTGATCGACGGGGGGACGGTGCGCCTTCCGCGCCTCATCGGTCACAGCCGAGCCATGGACATGATCCTCACCGGCCGACCGGTCAGCGGAGGTGAGGCCCTCGACTTCGGCCTGGCCAACCGGCTGGTGGCCGAGGGCGAGGCCCTGGAAGCAACGGTCGAGCTGGGCCGCAGCCTGGCCGCCTTCCCCCAGCTGTGCCTTCGCTCCGATCGACGCTCGGCCCTGGCCCAGTGGGGCGGCGGTGAAGCCGAGGCGATGACCTACGAAGTGGAGGTCGGCCTGGAGACCATCCGCAGCGGGGAGACCCAGGCCGGCGCGGCCCGCTTCAGCGCCGGCGCCGGCCGGCACGGGTCCTTCGGGGCATGAGTCGGGGAATGGCAACTCCGGCTGGGAACACAGTCAGCGGGCGACGGGTGCTGGTCACCGGGGCCGGCGGTTTCATCGGCTCGCACGTAGTCAGGACGCTGCTGGCGGGGGGCGCCGACGTCTACGCCATGTCCTCATCGGTCTCCTCGGTCATGCCGGCACGCCTGGCCGACATCAGTTCCGATATTCGCCTGGTGGAAGCCAACATCACCGACCGCTCGGCCATGGAGGCGATGGCCCGCACGGTTCAGCCGGAACTGGTGGCCCACCTGGCCGCCTTCACCCACGTGGGCAAGTCCTTCCGGCGGGTGGACGAGAACATCGCCACCAACATCCAGGGGACGGTGAATCTCCTGCAGGCGCTGGACGGCCACTACGAGCGCCTCGTCTACACCGGGACCAGCGAGATCTACGGGGACACCCCGGCTCCCTTTCGCGAAGACGGCCCCGTCAATCCGGTCTCGCCCTATTCGGTCTCCAAGTACGCCGGGGAGCGCTACTCCCTGATGTTCCATCAGGCCTACGGCTGGCCCATCGTCTGCCTGCGTCCCTTCAATGCCTACGGGCCGTGGCAGACCCCGGACCGGGTGATCCCCGAGATAATCCTGACCGCCCTGCGCCGGGGCGAGTTGTTGATGACCGACGGCCGCCAGACCCGGGAGTTCAACTACGTCGAGGATCTGGCCGCCGGCTTCGTGGCCGCCCTGGCCACGCCGGGCAACGAGGGGACCATCATCAACCTGGGCTGCGGGCAGGACGTTTCCATCCGCGACCTGACCACACTCGTGCTCGAACTGATGGGCGATCCCATCCAGGCCAAATTGGGCGCCCTCCCCCACCGCCCCACCGAGATCTGGTCCATGTTCTGTGACAACACCCTCGCCCGGGAACGGCTGGGGTGGGCCCCCGCCCACGACCTGCGCGACGGGCTGGCCAAGACCATCGAGTGGTACCGGTCCGAATGGGAAACCGGCAACCCTCTGCTGCGCCCGGGCCGGGCGTGACCATCCGACGTCATCGCCCTACGGCCCGGGACCGTTGAGCACCGCCTCTCACTCCGGGCTGGACGTGGTGCTGCTCTGCGGGGGCCGTGGGGTGCGGGCCTATCCCGACACGGCCGAGATTCCCAAGCCCCTGTTGGAGGTGGGTGGCCGGCCGGTCGTGGAACACGTCATGGACATCTATGCCCGGCAGGGCCACACTCGGTTCCTGCTGGCGGGCGGTTACCGCTTCGACCTGCTGGCCGAGCGGTACGCGACCTGCCCGTCGGGCAGGTCAGTGGAGGTGTTCGACACCGGCCTCGAGACCGATAAGGGCGAACGGCTCCGTGCGCTCGCTCCCCGCTGTGGCGGGCCGCGCTTCCTGGTCAGCTACGCCGACGGCCTGGGGGACGTGGATCTGGCCGGCCTCATCCAATTCCACGTCCGCTCAAGAGCCGCAGCCACCGTGACCACCGTCCCCCTGCCCAGCCAGTACGGAACCCTGGCGGCGGGGGAGGACGGACGGGTGACCGACTTCGTGGAGAACCCAGTGCTGCTCGATCACTGGATCAACGCCGGCTTTTTCGTGTTCGAGAGAGCGGCCATCGAGGCGTCCCGCGGTGACCTGGAGACCGAAGTCCTGCCGGCCTTGGCGCGGGATGGCGGCCTGTTCGCCTTCCGGCACCGGGGATTCTGGAAGTCGATGGACACCTACAAGGACCGCCAGGCCCTGCAGAGTCTGCTGGACTCGGGCCGGGCTCCGTGGCTGGGGCCGGTCTAGGGGACGCAGATCGGGCCCTGGGGCCGGGCCCTGGCGCCGGGCCCTGGGGCTGATCCCGGCGGCTACTCCGGCTGGGCTATGGCGCTCAGAATGCGGAGCCGAGCGGCCCGGCGGGCTGGGAAGGCGGCGGCCAGTGTGCCCAGCAGGCAGGCCACCACCAGGTAGGCGACCAACCTGACCCAGGGCACCACCAGGTCGTGGACCCCCTGGGTACGCAGCGCCGAGATAACGGCCACGCCCACCACCACGCCGAAGACCAGGCCCTCGATAGCGCCGACGGCGGAGAGGATGACTGCCTCCCAGCGCACGGCGGCCCGCAGCCTCGCCCGGGACATGCCCAGGGCCCGCAAGATGCCGATCTCCCGCGTGCGCTCGAGGATGGACAGGGCCAGAGTGTTGGCGATGCCCAGGAAGGCGATGATCAGGGCCAGCACCAAGAGGGCGGGGAAGAGCGAGAGGAGCTGGTTGACGTTGTTGCGCTGCTGGGCCTCCAGCTGGGACTTATCGCTCACCTTGACGCTGGGATAGCTCTTGGTGATGGCCTCCACCGACGCCGCCCCAGCCGCCCCGGCGCCGGCCCGCAGATCGACCAGGACGAACCTGTCGACGGTGGCGGCGGGGAACACGGTGTCGAACTGGGCCAGGGGCATGATCCAGCTGCCCATCAGCTGGTTATCGGCGAAGATGCCCGCCACCGTCACCGCCGTCGTCCCCCGCGGAAAGATGACCGGCAGGGAGGAACCCACCGTCAGGTGGTGGCTGGTGGCCGTCGACTGACTGACCAGCAGGTCGGGACCGGGCCCGGTCGGAAAGCCGCCGCGGGCGATGTCCAGCGAGCCCATCCGGATGGCGGCCGGGTTCTCCCCGCCGACAGTGAACCGGGCGCTGCCCAGGCCGGCCCGAGCCTGGCGCACCACACCCACGGCCGATACCGCCGGGTCCGAGGCCAGGGTGGAGGCCACCCCGGTGGGCACGCCCTGGAAGCCGTTGGTGGAGATCAGGAAATCGGCATTGAACAGCTTGTCCACCAAGGCATTGGCCGAGGCCGAGGCGGAGGCGGCCACCACGCTCAACAGCCCGACCAGGGCCACCCCGATCATGAGGGCGTTGGCGTTGGCCGCCGTCCGCGCCGGCACGCGGGTGGCGTTGCGCCGGGCCAGCCGCCCGGTCACTCCCGACAGCCGGGCCGGAACCACCCCGATGACATCGGCCAAAGCCGGGGCCACGGTGGCGCCGAGCAACAGGAGGCCGGCCAGCAGTAGGAACCCGCCGTAGCCCACCGGGGCCACCGAGGCCCCAGCCACCCCGACCACGGTGAGGAGGATCCCGAGGGCAAGGGCCACCACGCCGGCCACCCGACGCCAGCGGTGACCGGCCGGAGGCAGCATGACTTCATCGCGCAGGGCGGCCAGGGGCGGCACCCGCGTCGCCCGTCGGGCCGGACCCAGGGCGCTGGCCAAGGTGACGACCAGGCCCACCACCAATGACAGGACGATGGTGCGAACCTCCACCACCCGGCCCTGGGCCGGGATGGCGGCCCCGGCGTGGGACAGTAGCGAGACCACGCCGGCCTCCATCCCGAGCCCGGCCACGATCCCCACGACCGAGGCGAGGACTGCCGTCAGGCCGGCTTCGGCCAGGACCGCCCGCATGACCTGGGACCGCTCGGCCCCGAGCGCCCGCAGGAGGCCCAACTCCCGGGTGCGCTGGGAGACGATCATGGAGAAGGTGTTGGCGATGAGGAAGCTGCCCACCACCAGGGCCACAGCGGCAAAGACCAACAGCAGATCGGTCAGGAAGCCCAGTCCCTTGGTGATGGAATTGGCGCTGGCGCTGGCCGTCTGAGCTCCCGTCCGGACCCGGAAGCCGGAACCGAGGGAGGAACCGATGCGGTCCTGGAGAGTCGTAGGTGACACTCCCGCGGTCGCCCGGGCGTCGATGGCGATGAACTTGCCCTGACTGTCGAAGAGGGACTGGGCGACGGTGGTGGTGAAGGCTGCCACGGTCGCCCCGGCCAGGCTTCCGCTGGTCCCCAGCCCGAGGGTTCCGACCAGGCGGAAGGCACGGGCTGGCTCATCGGTGACGATGCGCACGTCATCACCAACCCGGAAGCCGTATTTCTCGGCGGTGGCGGCATCGATGGCCACCTCATCGGCAGCGGTAGGACCCCGGCCTGTACGCATGGTGAGGCCGAACAGGGCCGGATCGGGCGTGAAGTTGAGCCCCAGGGTCGGCGGCCCCGGCGGGTCGATGGCCTCACCATGACGGTCGAGGATGACGGCCACCCCGCTCACGTCCCCAACCGCGTCAGCCACTCCCGGAACGCCCTGCACCCGAGGGAGAACGGAGGCGGGCATGGGCTGGGTCCCGGTGTTGGTGCTGCTCCCGGCCAGGGCGTCCACCGCCTGCACCTCCACGCTGATGCCGGCGTAGGCCTGCTGGAAGAGGTTGTGGAAGGTGGAGTTGATGGTGTCGGTGAGCACCAGGCTCCCGCACACGAAGCCGACCCCGAGGACGATGGCCAAGCCGGTCGAGGCCAGCCTCAGCTTGTGGGCCAGGAAACTGCGCCAGGCGGCCCTCCACATGTCAGGGAGTGAGGGTCTTCATCCGGGACAGCACCTTGGTGGCCGTCGGCCGGGCCATGTCATCCACCACGGTCCCGTCGAGCAAGAACACGGCCCGATCGGCGTAGGCGGCCGACGCCGGGTCGTGGGTGACCATGACCACCGTCTGGCCCAGGTCGTCCACGCTGGCGCGGAGCAGGCAGAGCACTTCGCCCGAGGCCCTGGTATCCAGGTTGCCAGTCGGCTCATCGGCAAAGACCACCGCTGCTCGGTTGGCCAGGGCCCGCGCACAGGCCACCCGCTGCTGCTGACCCCCGGACAGCTGGTCGGGACGGTGGGAAAGCCGGTCGGCCAGACCAAACAGCTGGATGAGAGACGCCAGCCAGTCGCCATCCGGCTTGGTGCCGGCCAGGTCCATCGGCAGGGTGATGTTCTCCTCGGCGGTGAGGGTCGGAACCAGGTTGAAACTCTGGAACACGAAGCCCACCCGCCGGCGGCGGATAGCCGTCAGTTCCTTGTCCGCCAGGTGGGTGATGTCGGTCCCGCCCAGTGACACCCGGCCCGAGGTCACATCGTCCAGTCCGGCCAGGCAGTGCATGAGGGTCGACTTGCCCGAGCCCGAGGGGCCCATGATGGCCGACATCACCCCGGCCGGGAACTCCACGGTCACTCCGTCGAGGGCCCGCACCGCGGTGTCGCCCGCGCCGAAGATCTTCACCAGGTCGACGGCTGACGAGGCGGTCTCGGGTGCAGTCTTCTCCTGACGCCCCCGGCCTGCCCCAGCCGACCGCCCGGTCGGGCCGGCGGTCGTCATCGCCCTGATACTGCCACTCCGTGCCGGTACTGTCGATCTGTGGCCCGCGCCGAATCGATCATCCTCGTCAACACCGGTCATGGGAAAGGCAAGTCCTCGGCCGCCTTCGGCGTCATGGGCCGGGCCTGGGCCCGAGGCTGGAAGGTGGGCGTGGTCCAGTTCATCAAGGGGGGGAACTGGAAGACCGGGGAGCGAAAGCTGGCCGACCACCTGGACATCGAATGGCACACCCTTGGCGACGGCTTCACCTGGGAGTCGAAGGACCTGGACGAGACGGCAGCCAAGGGCCGCCACGCCTGGGACGTGGCGGCGGGCATGCTGGCCTCGGGTGACTATCAGCTACTCGTCTTCGATGAGCTGACCTATGCCATCACCTACGGATGGGTGCCGGTGGAGGAAGTGGTGAACGCCCTGCGCTCGCGATCACCCAAGACCAACGTGGTCATCACCGGCCGGGACGCCCCGGACGAGGTGATCGAGGTGGCCGACACCGTCACCGAGATGCGCAAGGTGAAACACGCCTACGACGAGGGCATCCGGGCCATCAAGGGCATCGAGTACTGAGGTCTCTAACCCTATTTGATGAGGGGGTCACGGGGCAGGCCGAGAATGCGCTCTCCGATCTGGTTCCTCTTGATCTCGGAAGTGCCCCCGGCAATAGACATGGCCCGGTGCAACAGGACCATGGCTCCGCTCATGGCGCCGGCTCCCTCCAGGTAGACGCCGTCCGGACCGCTCAAGGCAGCCAAAATGGCGGCTGCCTCGTGACCGTTTTCGGACAGGACCAGCTTGGTCACATTGCCCTCCGGTCCCGGTCCTCCGCCGGCCACGGCCCGCTGAGCCGTCCGTAGGTTCATGGCGTCCATAGCCTGGGTCCGAGCGATGTAACGGCCGACCCGCACCGCTCCACCGGCCAGGCGTTCGGGGTGGGCATCCAGCGGCGGGATCAGCGCCTCCCCTGGCAGGGACATGCCGCCCTGTCCGCCACCGATGCTCACACTCTCGTTTCCGAGCGTGGCCCGGGCCACGGTCCAGCCCCCGTCCACCGGACCGACCACGTCATCATCGGGTACCAAGACGTCATCGAAGAAGACCTCATTGAAGTCCGAGTCACCGGTCACCTGCTTGAGTGGCCGCACCTCGACACCCTTCGCCTTCATATCGACCACCATGCACGTGATGCCGTTGTGCTTGGGCGCGTCGGGGTCCGTGCGCACGGTGGCCAGCCCGAAGGCCGCCAGGTGGGCGCCGCTGGTCCAGACCTTCTGTCCGTTGACCAACCACCCCCCGTCCACTCTGGTGGCCTTGGTCTTGATGCCGGCGGCATCGGAGCCGGCGTCGGGCTCGCTGAAAAGCTGGCACCAGATGAGTTCCTGATTGAGAGCAGGCCTCACCCAGCGGGCGACCTGGTCATCGTTGGCGTGCTGGACGAGGGTGAGAATGACCCAGCCAGTGATCCCATAGGCAGGCCGCTTCACCTCGGCGGCATTGAACTCCTGCTCGATCACCAGCTGCTCGACTGCGCCGGCGTCGCGGCCCCAGGGCCTGGGCCAGTGAGCCACGGCGTAGCCGGAATCGAGCAGAGCCGTCCTCACCTGCGCGTCGTTCAGGCCCTTGAGACCATCCACGAAGCGGCGGACCTCTTCCCTTATGGCCTCGGCCTCCGGCGGCAGCTCCACCGAGCGCTCGCGCTTGACGCCCTGGCGGGCCAGGTCGGTGATGTCCTCGGCGGCAACTTCGGCGTTGAGGAGGGCCTCGACGGCGCTGGCCCGGCGGAGGTACATGTGCCCGTCGTGCTCCCAGGTGAAGCCGATCCCGCCGTGGACCTGGATGTTGAGCTGAGCGCACAGGTCAGCGGCGGGGATGGCGAGGGCGGCCGCCATGGCGGCGTTGTAGGAGAAGGCCGGCCCGTCGGCGGCCGCGGCCCGGGCCCCGTCCCACACCGCCGCCGTAGCCAGCTCCGTCTCGACCAGCATGTTGGCGCAGTGGTGCTTGATGGCCTGGTAGGTGCCGATCACCCGGCCGAACTGCATGCGGGACCGGGCGTAATCGGCTGCCATCTCCGTGCACTGCCGGGCGATGCCGGTGGCCTCGGCGGCCAGCAGCAGGCGGGCCAGGTCCACCAGGTGGGCTCGCCCTCCGGATATCACCGAAACGGCCGCGGCCTGGAGCGTCACCTGCCCCGCCCTCCGGGTCGGGTCCAGGTTGACCGGCACCTCGACTTTGACGCCGGCCGCGTCCCGTTCGACCAGGATGACGTCCTCACCGCAGGGCAGCAGGACGAGCTCGGCCAGACCGGCCCCCAAGACGGCCCGGGCGGTGCCCGATGCCTTAGCCCCGCTGACCTGGACATCCGCCTCGAGCGCCACCGCCGCTCGCAACGAACCGTCGGCCAAGCCGCGCAGATATTTCTCCTTGAGCGCATCGGGCCCGACCGCCTCCAGCACGGCGCTGGCGATCACGGTAGGGACGAAGGGGCCGGGGGCGATGAAGCGGCCCAGAACTTCGGTAACCACTACCAGCTCGGGCAGGCCGAAACCCTCCCCGCCGTGATCCTCGGATACATGGAGCCCGAGCCAGCCCAGGTCGGCCAGCTCCTTCCAGAAGACAGGAAGCTCCTCCTCTCCGGCGGAGAGGAGGTCACGGGCCGCCCGGCGGGCACCCCGCTCCTCGAGGAACGAGCCGGCCGTATCGGCCAGAGCACGGTGATCGTCGCTGATTGCTATCGACATGAGTCGGAGTCTCCTCTTACTGGGACGGTCCTACTTTGGAGCGAAATGCTGGCCGGCGTCGAGGCGGATGGTGGAGCCGTTGAGCATCTGGTTCTCCACTATGGCCACGGCCAGGCGGGCGTACTCCTCGGGCCGTCCCATCCGCTTGGGGAACGCGGCATCCCTGGTCAGGGCCTGGGCGAACTCATCGGGTATGCCTTTGGTGATCCCAGTGCTGAACAAGCTGGGGGCGATAGCCACTACCCGGATGCCGAGACTGCCCAGGTCCCGGGCCATGGTCAGCATCATCCCGGCTATGCCGGCCTTGGCCGCGCTGTAGGCCACCTGGCCGATCTGGCCTTCGAAAGCGGCTATGGAGGAAGTGTCGATGATGACGCCCCGCTCATCGTCCTCGGGATCATTGGCCGCCATGTGGGCAGCCTGGAGCCGGTTCAGGTTGAAGGTGGCGATCAGGTTCAACTCGATCACCCGGCGGAACTCCTCCAGGGGATGCGGACCACTCTTGCCCAGGGTGCGGGCGGCAGTTCCGCCTCCTGCGGTGTTCACGGCCACATGCAACCCACCCAGAGCGGCCACGGCCTCGGCCAGAGCGGCTTCGGTGCCGGCGGAGTCGGTCACGTCCACTGGGTGGAAACTGCCATTCAGCGAGTCGGCCACCTCCGGCCCTGCCGATCCCGGCAGATCGAGGATGGCCACCGAGGCGCCCTTCTGATGCAACAGCTCGGCGGTCGCTCGGGCCATGCCCGAAGCTCCTCCCACGATGATGGCCCTCTTACCCGGGATTTCCACTCAGCTGTCCTTTATCCTCTGGCGCCGCCCGATGTGGGGGCGTTCCTTCTCCAGCGGTCCAGAGCTTGCCCGATCTCCCCGCCTCCGGGCTATTCAGCGACCGAAGTCGCTCGATTCGGCCAGTTCGGCGGCCCGAGCCATGAGATCCAGAACGATCGGCCCGAAACTGTCGAGCCTGGGGTCACCTGAGGCGCGTTGGTAACCCCGCTCCAGGACGATGGCCAGCTTCCAACGGGCCAGGACGAGGTAGTAGTCGAAGTCTTCGACCTGCCGGCCGGAACCAGACGCATAGCGGCTAAGAAGCTCGCCTCGGCCCGGCATGCCCCGGATGTCGATGTAGGTGAAGGCCGACCCCTGCTCGGTCGTGTCCTCCGGCCAGCCCTGGAGGGCCCAGGCCAGGTCGAGCTTGGGATCACCGATGGTGCCCATCTCCCAATCGACGATGGCCGCCATCCGGGCGGGTGAACCGTGTCCGAACATGACGTTGGCGAACTGGTAGTCCCCGTGCATGAGACCGGGCAGGAAGTCGATCGGCCGCCGCTCGGCCAGCCACCGGGTGGCGATCTCGTAGCCGGGCAGGGGCCGACCCCGGAAGCCGTCGAGAAAGCCGGACCACCGCTGGACCTGGCGCTCATGGAAACCGTCGGGGCGGCCCAGATCGGAAAGCCCCCGACCGATCCAGTCGAACTGCCCCATCTGCACGATTCCGTCGATGAGCTCCTCGGCCAGGCCGGCCCGGGCGGCCGGATCAGCATCGAAAGGTGCCGGCAGGACCGCAGACGTCATGGGAGACCATCCGTCGATGAAGCCCATCAGGTAGAAGGGGCGACCCAGGATGGCCGGGTTGGCGCACACCGCCACCGCCCCGGTGTGAGGCACTTCGCTGCCGTCCAAGGCCTCGATGATCCGCCACTCCCGCAGGATCCCTGCGTCTCGCGACGCCGGGGCCGACTGGGGCGGCTTGCGCAGGGCGCAGTGCAACTCCCCTCGGCGCAACTCGAAGATCTCGTTCTGGCTCCCCCCCGACAGGAGGGCGATCTCCAGATCCACACCCTGCCCGGGTAGGTCCCGTGCATCCAGCCAGGCGCTCAGAGCCGACGCGTCGATCCCCTCGGCGTCGATCACCTGCCCGGCTCCACCCCGGCCACACAAAACATCACACCGTCCCCCCGTTCCTGGCCCATGCCGCCCGGCGCTGCCAGGATGACATCCTTATGGCGGCTCCCGCATGAACGCCCCCGATCCACTCTTCGACCTGTCCGGCCGGGTGGCCCTGGTGACAGGTGGCAGCCGGGGCCTCGGCTACCAGATGGTCAAAGCCTTCGCCGAACGGGGGGCCGACGTAGTGGTGGCCAGCCGGAAGCTCGAGAACTG
>DATLUK010000292.1:0-3096 GCA_035533195.1 Acidimicrobiales bacterium
ATGCCGGCGATGACGCCGTAGGCCAGCAAGGCCCAGCGGGCGACCAGGAAGAAGGTCGGCCAGGAGAAGGGCCGGATGCGGCTCAGCATCGCCAGGTCGGCCAGGCTGAGCGCTCCGCCTCCGATCACCAGACCCTCCGCGGGACCGAGCGGCGGGTGGCCCGGGAGGTGTGCGGCCAGGTAGACCCCGCCCGTGAGCATCAGCACGACCGAGCCCACCGCCACCTCGGCTATCGGTGGCAGTCGGCGATTGGCGGCGGACGGGGCTGGCGCGGGGTTGTCCCCGGCGGTGCCGGTGGTGGTCGCCCGGACGGTCATGTCGTGGCGAGCCTGGTCATGATCACGAGCGTGACCACCTGCATCGCGCCGGTGATGCCGGCGGAGTAGATGAAGCGACGCATGAGCTTGGCGATCACCTCGCCGTTGGGCTGGGGTTTCTTCAGCTCGAAGAGCACCGCCAGATTGGCCGGCTCCAGGATCCCGAGGGCGACAACTGCCATCACCGCCACGACGATCATCGACGCCACCACCCAGCCGTGGTGGGAATAGGAGGCATTGAGATAGCCGAGGTGGCGCGCCAGTTGCCATCCGGCGGCCAAAGTGGCCACGACGAGCGTTGGCATGATGAGAATCATTGTCGGCATGAAGCGCGTGGTGAACTCCGTGCGGGCTGGGATCGACAGCCGGCCCATGATCGGGCCCAGCACGAAGCCGAGGAAGAGGTCGAGGGCCGTCCACATCCCGCCACCGACGACGTGGAAAAAATCGAGGGCCCACAACCTGTTGGTGGCGACGGCGGCGACAAGACCGGCGAGGACCAGCCCAACGACGAGCAGGCCCCTCGGGGGGATGATCTCGAAGTCGACTCGGTGGGGGGCTTCGCCGATTGTCGCGGGCTGCGCCGAGGCCGTCATCACCGGTCAGCTTGCCACGGTGAAATCGACCGGCGCCACCACCGGAACTGGCCATCCAGTACCCGCTGCACGGGGGCGGGGTCATGAACCCAGGCTGGCCACCGGGGCGACCCGGAGGTTGCCCTGTTCCCTCGCCCGAGACGCTAACTGCTCAAGGGCAGGACCCCGGACAAGCGGAGGCCGTCTCAGGTCTTTTGGCGTACGACGTGGTCCCGGATGAAGTTGAGGAGAAGGATGTGCTTGGCGGTGTCGTGCTCCATGAGCTCGATCAGTAGCCCCCACAGGGTCGTGTCGCGGAACGGACGCAGCTCCTTGCGCAGAGCGTGGAGCTGCTTCTCGTCGGCTTGCTCGGCGACCAGGAAGGCCGCGGTCGCCTCCTCCAGGGCCGGGGCAGACGGCCCGTACGGAAGGCTCGGCACCGCGTCAGGCCTGTGTGTCCAGTTCAGGTCGTTGCCTACAGCGGCGGTCATCTCCTGGAAGAGGCGGTGATGGCGCTGCTCGTCCTCGAGCACGACACGGATCAGATAGCGCGCCGCTTCAGGAGTGTCAGGCGCTTCGGCCAGTTGGCGGTAGGCGGCAATCAACCCGGTCTCGGAGGAGACGTGCTCGTCGAGGTGCTTGTGGAGTCTCTCTAGGACTGTCAGCTCGCTGGTGGGGTCATGGTTGCTCCATTCACTGGCGTTCCCTGACTATTTCTCTTTAGGGCTTCTCTTAAGAGCCGAAGGTCATCTTGTTGCCCGAAGTAAACGACGCGGCGAACCGAACGCATGACCCGGCTGCGATTGGTTCAGGTATCTCATGAGACCGCGGCCTCCACCACGTCGTCGACCCAGGGCTCTGGCACGAGAGCGCCCAGCACCTCGGAGGCGAACTTGGCCAGGGAGGTGCCAGCACGCTCCCGTGGCCCGAAGGCGTGCTCAGCAACGACACGGCCACCCTTGGCTTCGAGTAGGCGGCGCATTTTGGCCAGCGTCGCTCCGGGTGCAACGCCGTAGGAGCAGAAGGTGGCGAGCTTGGTCGCTCCGAGATCGGGGAAGGCCTCGATGGCGGCCCGGGCGGCGCGGGCCGGTCCAACGCCGGCCACGATGAAGCCCTCCACCCAGGTGCCCAGCACGACGAGATCGGCGGCGGCAATCTCTGCCAGTCCGATGTCGCAGAGCCGGCGGGTGGACACCTTGGCTCCGGCCCCGCTCAGGCCCTGGGCGAGATCGCGTGCCAGCGCCTCGGTGTGGCCACTCCGGCTCTCGAAGGCTACGAGGATCGTCCCCACCTTGTCCGGATGACCCGTCGGGCCGACATGGGGCTGACGGTCGAGGACGGCCTCGGCGGCTCGGCGGCCCTGGGACATCGCCTCGACCACCGTCGAGGGCCCGACGAGAGCGTCACCGGCCACGAACACCCGCTCCACCGTCCCGAGCGCCGCGCTCATCCGGCCGATCTCCCGGGCCAGTGACAACTCCCCGACGGGACGGTGCCGGGCAAAGGCGGGAGCGCCGCCGGCCAGCAGTCCGCTCGCCTGGAATCGGCGGTCCACCAGCTCGGGGACCCGACGG
Organism: Acidimicrobiales bacterium; assembly: GCA_035533195.1. Lineage (GTDB taxonomy): Bacteria > Actinomycetota > Acidimicrobiia > Acidimicrobiales > JAJPHE01 > DAHUYE01. The sequence goes on from DATLUK010000292.1 coordinate 2,467, forward strand.
GCGATCGGCTTGTCCGGGGCCACGCCGGGGAAGGCGGGGTCGATCCGGTAACCCATGGCCATGACGACCAGGTCCACGTTCTCCTCCGTCACCGGGGCGCCGGTCACCTCCGGCAGTCTGGTGGGGCTCACCTGGCGGGTGGTGCTCAGCACGGCCCGTTCTACCTGCCCGCCGGAGCCTTCGAGGCGGGTGACGGTCCGGCAGAAGCGGATGTCCACTCCCTCTTCGCTGGCCTCATCGAGCTCGTCCGGGCGCACCGGGGCGAAGCGGCGGTCCATCCAGTCCACGCAGATGGCGCGGGCCCCGAGCCGGCGGGCCAAGCGAGCGACATCCATGGCCGTGTTGCCCGCGCCGAGGACGAGCACCGTGGCCTGCTCACCCGCCCGGCGCCCTTCGCTTTGGCTGAGGAGCGGGCAGGGACGTGACTGGTTGAGAGCGGTGCGGGCCTCGTTGAGGAACTCCGTCGCGTCGACGACTCCACCGAGGTCCCCACCCGGGACCGGGAGGCGAAGCGCCTTGCCTGCTCCGTGGGCGAGGATGACCGCGTCGTAGGACTGGCGGAGCTCCTCGACCCGCTCGGGCGTGATCTCATGGCCACTGACCAGGCGGACGCCGGCGGCACGCAGCTGC
>DATLUK010000293.1:0-2653 GCA_035533195.1 Acidimicrobiales bacterium
CCATCCAGAAGCTGCCGATCAAGGCCCGCTTCGTGGTCCGCTCCGAGGAAGTCCAGGTGGAGGCCTGATGCCGTCCCACACCGAAGAGTTGCGAGAGATGGATCTGGATGAGTTGGACCAGCGACTGGCCCAGCGCAAGCAGGAGCTGTTCAACCTGCGCTTCCAGGTGGTGACCGGCCGCCTGGACAACACGTCCCGTATCGGCCAGGTCCGCCGGGAGGTCGCCCGGATCATGACCATCCAGCGGGAGCGGGAGATTGCCGACGCTGAGGCCCTGGCCGCCGGGACCGTCCCGAGCGCACCGACTCGCGTCACGGCGCCCGCCACCGTTGAAACCGATGAGGAGAGCAGTGATGTCTGATCCCAGTGCCGAGGCCGGGACCACCGAGGTCGGGACCACCGAGGCCGAGGAAGCCCCGGCGGCTTCCCCCGCCGCTCCCGCGGTTCAGGCCGCTCCGGCCGCCCCAGCGGCGGCGGACGACGGGGCCCGCCCCAACCGACGCAAGGTCCGCGAGGGCCTGGTCGTGTCCAATTCCATGGACAAGACCGCCGTGGTGGCCGTCATCGAGCGGGTCCGCCATCCCCGATACGACCGCACTGTCCAGCGCACCAAGAGGCTCTATGTCCACGTCGAGGCCAACGACGTGAAGGTGGGCGACCGGGTGCGGGTGGCCGAGACCCGTCCGCTGTCCAAGCTCAAGCACTGGCGGCTGCTCGAGGTACTGGAGCGTGCCAAGTGATCCAGCAGGAGTCCCGCTTACGGGTGGCTGACAACTCAGGGGCCCGCGAGGTCCTATGCATCAAGGTGCTCGGTGGCTCCCGCCGTCGCTATGCCTCCATCGGGGACGTCTTCGTGGCCACGGTCAAAGACGCCATCCCGGGGGCGGCGGTCAAGAAGGGTGACGTCGTCAAGTGCGTCGTCGTGCGGACCAAGAAGGAGAAGCGCCGCTCCGACGGCAGCTACATCCGCTTCGACGAGAACGCCGCCGTTCTCATCAATGACCAACAGCAGCCTCGCGGTACCCGAATCTTCGGCCCCGTCGGGCGCGAGCTGCGCGACAAGCGCTTCATGCGAATCGTTTCCCTGGCTCCGGAGGTGATCTAGGACATGCGGATCAAGAAGGGTGACCGGGTCCAGGTCCTCCAAGGCAAGGACCGTGGCCATCAGGGCGCGGTAATGCGGGTCCTGCCCAAGACCAACAAGGTGATCGTCGACGGTGTCAACCGGGTCAAGCGCCACACCCGCTCGACCCGGGCCACCATGCAGGCCGGGATCATCGATAAGGAAATGCCCATGCCCGTGTCTTCGGTGGCCGTCATCTGCTCGCAGTGCGGACCCACCCGGGTGGGCTACCGCTTTGACGACATGGGTCAGAAGATCCGGGTCTGCCGGAAGTGCGGGGGTGACCTGTGAGCGACACCGCCACCCGTCCCACCGCCCAGCGACCCCGGCTGCGGACCCGCTTCGACCAGGAGATTCGCGCCCAACTCAAGGAGCAGCTGGGCCTGGCCAACATCATGCAGGTTCCGCGTTTGGAGAAGATCGTCATCAACATGGGTGTTGGTCGGGCCACACAGCAGCCTTCGCTGCTGGAGGGCGCCGTACGCGACCTGGAGGCCATCACCGGCCAGAAGGCCCTGGTGACCCGGGCCAAGAAGTCGATCGCCGGCTTCAAGCTCAGGGAGAACAACCCGATCGGGGCCAAGGTGACTCTCCGGGGTGACCGCATGTGGGAGTTCCTCGACCGGCTCGTGGCCCTGGCCATTCCCCGTGTCCGTGACTTCCGCGGTCTTCCCCCCAACGCCTTCGATGGGCGGGGCAACTACACCTTCGGGGTCAGCGAGCAACTCATCTTCCCCGAGATCGACTACGACCAGATCGACACAACCCGGGGCATGGACATCACCATCGTCACCACAGCACGCACCAATGCCGAGGGCCGGGCCCTGCTCGACGCCTTTGGCTTCCCGTTCCGACGCGAGGGGCAGTAGCAGAGATATGGCCAAAAAGGCTCTGATCAACAAGCAGCAGAAGAAGCCCAAGTTCCGGGTGCGCGGCTACACGCGCTGCCAGCGCTGTGGTCGTCCCAAGTCGGTGTACCGGAAGTTCGGGCTCTGCCGTATCTGTCTGCGCGAGATGGTCCACGCCGGGGAGATCCCCGGCGTCACCAAGGCGAGCTGGTGAGGAGGTGAGCGACCGATGACAATGACCGACCCGATTGCCGACATGCTGACGCGGATCCGCAATGCCAATGTGTCCATGCAGGACACCGTGCGCATGCCGAGTTCCAAACTCAAGGAGTCCCTGGCCGCCATCCTCCTGCGGGAGGGTTACATCACCGACTTCAAGGTTGAGGACAACCAGGTCCGGCCCGGCCGGGTGCTGGAGATATCCATGAAGTACACGCCCGAGCGGGCCCGTACCATTTCCGGTATCCGCCGGGTTTCCAAGCCCGGTCTACGGGTGTACACCAACGTCGATCGTCTACCCCGGGTCCTCGGAGGTCTCGGGGTGGCGGTCCTGTCCACCAGCCACGGTCTCATGACCGACCGGGAGGCTCGCCGCCGCCGGGTCGGTGGCGAGATCCTCTGTTACGTCTGGTGACGGAAGTCAGGAGCTGAACGCAGATGTCTCGAATCGGTCGATCCCCCA
>DATLUK010000294.1:0-14270 GCA_035533195.1 Acidimicrobiales bacterium
CACGTACGGGCCGACCACGTGGCGGTCGAAGTCCTCGGAGAAGTTGAACACGTGGTGGTCGATGCCCAGCTGGTGGCAGACCCGCCGGGCGTCATCGACGTCCGAGACTGAGCAGCAGCCCGAATCAGAAGGGCCCCCCCAGAGCTTCATGGTCGCCCCGACCACCTGGTGGCCCTCGTCCACAAGCAGGGCGGCGGCCACCGAGGAGTCGACCCCGCCGGACATGGCGGCCAGGACCCTCACCGGGCGCTCCGCGCCGGGCTGGGCGCCCGGACGGCCGGGACGGCGGCGGCCGAGCTGCGGAGGCGGGCTACGGCGGCCGGGACGGCCTCCAGGGCGGCGTCCACGTCCTCCTCGGTGGTGGTCCAGCCCAGGGAGAGCCGGAGGGCCCCCCGGGCCAGCTCCTCCGGTACGCCCATGGCCCTAAGCACGTGGCTGACCTGGGTGGCGCCGCTGGCGCAGGCCGAGCCGGCCGAGGCGCAGACGCCGGCCTGGTCCAGGAGGAAGACCAGGGCCTCACTCTCCACCCCGGGGATGCAGAGATGGCAGATCCCGGCCACCTTGTCCTCCCGCCGGCCCGTCTCCACCGCCCCTGGCACCGAGGCCAGCAGGCCATCGGCCAGCCGGTCACGGAGGTCCCCAACCCGCTTGACCAGGGCTTCCCTGTCCTCCTGGACCACGGCCAGGGCAGCGGCCAGGCCGGCTATGCCGGCCACGTTGTGGGTGCCGCTGCGCCGGCCCGCCTCCTGGCCGCCACCGTGGACGGTCACGTCCAAGTCCGCCGCATTCCTCACTACCAGGGCCCCGACCCCCTGGGGTCCCCCGAACTTGTGGGCGCTGATGGAGACCAGGTCGGCGCCGGCGGTGGCCGCCGCCGGGTCGAGCCAGTTGACAGCCTGGACGGCGTCGGTGTGGACCAGGGCGGCGGGGGCCTTCCGCCGGGTGATCCCGATGACCCGGTCGAGGGGCTGGACGACACCGGTCTCGTTGTTGGCGGTCATGACCGAGACCAGCGAGGCCGGGGTCGGGGCAGAGCCGCGGGCAGAGCCTGGCGGGGCGGCTGGGGTGGGCGGGGCGGCGGCCGGGGCGGGCTCGGCGCCGAGGGCCCGCTTGAGGTCATCCAGATCGACCTGCCCCTCCGGGTTGACGCCGACAGTGGTCCCCCCGGCGGCCCGGACCGACTCCAGGACGGCATCGTGTTCCACCGCGCTGCAGAGGATGTGACCGCGGGGGGAGCGACCGGCGACGGCCAAGTTGTCGGACTCGGTTCCGCCTCCGGTGAAGACCACCTGGGACGGTTCGGCCCCCAAGGCGGCGGCCACCACCTCCCGGGCGTCCTCGACAGCCCGGCGGGCCGCCCTGGCCACCGAATGGGCGCCGGAAGGGTTCCCGAAACCCGGCTCGGACATCAAGGCGAGCATGGCCCGGCGGGCCTCGGGGCGAATGGGAGTCGTGGCGGCGTGGTCCAGGTAGGCGACCATGGGCCCGAAGCCTAACGAGGAGGGCGATTCCTCCGGACGGCTATGCGCAGTGACAGTGGGCGGCGCAGGTAGTCTGTAAAGAGAATGCAATGCACAGGAAAGCCGATTAAGCCATGAGTCAGCTTCGCCTAGACCCCCTCACCGGCCGGTGGGTCGTGGTCAGCACGCAACGGGCCGACCGGCCATCCGCCTTCCTGTCCCGCAGCCTGGACCCCGAGTCCGGTCCGGCTCGGCCCTGCCCATTCTGCGCCGGCAACGAGGAGGCGACGCCTCCCGCCCTGGAGACCTACGGGCCCAGCGGCCAATGGCGCGTCCGGGTCGTACCCAACCTGTATCCCGCTTTCCGGGGCGCCGACGCCATGGTGGTGACCCACCTCGGCCCCGCCTTCACCCAGGCCCCGGCCAGCGGCATCCACGAGGTCCTGGTCCTGTCCCCGGACCACCACGCTGGGTGGGGAGACCTGGAGGACAGCCAGACCGATCTGATCATGGCCGCCATCCGGGACCGGATCGATTCTCACTCCCGCTCCGGCACCCTGCGCTACACCCAGGTCATCGTCAACTCCGGCCGGGAGGCGGGGGCTTCCATCGCCCACCCCCACGGCCAGCTGCTGGGCATGCCGTTCGTTCCCCGGGAGCTGGTGGACGAGCAGGCCGGCTTCGCCCGCTTCAGCGGCAGCTGCCTGTTGTGCACCACCATCGACGCCGAGGAGGACGCCGGCCTCCGGGTTGTTCACGCCGATGACCAGGTGGTGGTGATCTGCCCCTTCTGGAGCAGCCAGCCCTTCGAGATGCTGGTTCTGCCCCGCCACCATGACGCCCACCTCAACGACTCGTCCGATGCCGACCTGGCCGGCGTGGGCCGGGCCATCCGGGACGTCCTGAGCCGCCTGGGCGACCGCCTGGGCAGCCCGGCCTACAACCTCGTCTTCCACTCCGCCCCCTACCGGGCCTCGGGCAGCTTCCACTGGCATGCCCACCTGATGCCCAAGCTGACCACGGCCGCGGCCTTCGAGATGGGCACCGGCGTACCCATCAACGTGGTGACCGCCGAAGAGGCGGCCGACGCCCTCCGGGCCACCGCCGATCTGACCCCTTAGCCCTCCGGGCTAAGCCATAGGACGCCGAGGGGGGGCAGCGTCACCTCGGCAGAAAAGGGCAGGCCATGCCAGGAGTGGTCGGCCGCCCGGACCCGCCCGGCGTTACCCACCCCGGAGCCGCCCAGCTCCAGAGCATCGGTGTTGAGGACCTCGGCCCATGACCCCCCGCTGGGCAGACCGACCCGGTAGCCCTGCCGGGGCACGGGAGACAGGTTGGCGATGCAGGCCACCGGCGGGCCCGAGCCGGTCCGGAGGAAGGACAACACGTTGGAGTCCGAGTCGCTGGCATCGATCCAGCGGAAGCCGGCGTCGCTGAAGTCGGATTCCCAAAGGCTGGAATTGGCCTGATAGGCCCGGTTGAGCGAGCGGACCAGCTCGGACATGCCCCGGTGCTCGGGGTACTCGAGGAGGTGCCAGTCCAGGCTGCGGTCGTGGCCCCATTCGGAGGATTGGGCCAGCTCGATCCCCATGAAGATGAGGTTCTTACCGGGGTGCGCCCACATCCAGGCCAAGAGGGAGCGGAGGTTGGCGAAGCGCTGCCACTGGTCACCGGGCATTTTGGTGAGGAGCGATCCCTTTCCGTGGACGACTTCGTCGTGGGAGAGGGGCAGCACGAAATGCTCGCTGAAGGCGTAGAGGAGGCCGAAAGTCACCCGGTCGTGGTGGTAGCGCCGGTAGACGGGATCGTGCGCAAAGTACTCGAGGGTGTCGTGCATCCAGCCCATGTTCCACTTGTAGGTGAAGCCGAGCCCACCGTCATTGGTGGACTGGGAGACGCCGGGCCAGGCCGTCGACTCCTCGGCCAGGGTGATGGCGTCGGGGTGCTCGGCCGTCACCACATCGTTCAACTCCCGCAGGAAGGCGATGGCGTCGAGGTTCTCCCGGCCGCCGTACTGGTTGGGGACCCACTCGCCCTCCTGGCGGGAGTAGTCGAGGTAGAGCATGGAGGCCACCGCGTCGACCCGCAGGCCGTCGATGTGGAACGACTCCAGCCAGAAAAGGGCGTTGGAGATGAGGAAGTTGCGCACCTCGTTGCGCCCGTAGTTGAAGACCAGGGTGCCCCAGTCCGGATGGGCCCCCTGGCGGGGGTCGGCGTGTTCGAAGAGTGCGGTGCCGTCGAAGTTGGCCAGGGCCCAGTCGTCCCGCGGGAAGTGGGCCGGGACCCAGTCGACGATGACCCCGATGCCCTGGCGGTGGAAGGCGTCGACCAGCCGGCGGAAGCCGTCAGGGCTGCCGTGCCTGGCCGTAGGGGCGAAATAGGAAGACACCTGGTAGCCCCATGAGCCCCCGAAGGGGTGCTCGGCCACCGGCATCAGCTCTACGTGGGTGAAGCCCATGTCGGCGACGTAGTCGGGTAACTCCTGGGCCAGCTCGTCGTAGGTCAGGACGCGGTTGCCCTCCTCGGGGCGACGCCGCCAGGAGCCGAGGTGGACCTCGTAGACAGACATGGGCGTGCTGTAGCGGTCCCCGGTCGGGGCGCCGGCCGCCCTCGAGGCCATCCAGGCCCCGTCCTGCCAGTGATGGGTGTCACGGGCCGCCACGATGCTGGCCGTCCCGGGGGGCAGCTCGGCCGCCTGGGCGTAGGGGTCGGCCTTCATCCGCAGCTCCCCGGACTGGGTCAGGATCTCGAACTGGTAGCGGCAGCCCGGGCCGACGTCGGGCAGAAAGACCTCCCAGATGCCAGAGGACCCGAGGCTCCGCATAAGGTGGATGCGCCCGTCCCAGAGGTTGAAGTCCCCGATGACCCGGACCGAACGGGCGCTGGGCGCCCAAACGCCAAAGCTCGTCCCCCACACGCCCTGGTGCGTCATCGCCCTGGCCCCGAGGGTCTCCCACAGGCGGCGGTGCCGGCCCTCGCCCAACAGGTACAGGTCCAGCTCGCCCACCGTGGGCCAGAACCGGTAGGGGTCCTCGATGGCGATCCCGACCCCATCGGGATAATCGACCTCCAGGGTGTAGGCGGACTCGTCCGCCGTGGTGGCCGTGAACACCCCGGCCGGGCTCACCATCTTCATGTCGATCTTCTTGCCCTCGGCCGTTACGACCCGCATGGCCGAGGCGTCGGGCCGGTAGGCCCGTACCTCCAGGCCGTGGCGGCCGAGAAGGCGGTGGGGATCGGAGTGCTCCCCGGCTACCAGCTTCTTGAGTTCGGCGGTCGTGCTGCGGGACATGGGCACGTCCCCTTCCTACCCCTTTCCCAGCCTTTCGATTGCGGCCAGGGGGATGTCCTCCCAATCGGGGCGGTGGGCGCGCTCGTAGGCGACCTCGTACAGGGCCTTATCGAACTCGAAGAAGGCGAGCAGGTCGCGATGGGCGTCGGAGTCGGGACCCTCGGCCGGCAGCACATCCTCCAGGCCCTCGACCGAGGCGTAACCCTCCAGGAATGCCTGGCGGTTGCGCTGCTCCCACGCCTGGGCCCGTCCCTCCAGAGCCTCGCGCTCCGAGCTCTCCCGTTCATGCAGAGCGGCGGCGGCGGCATAGGCGAAGGAGCGGACCATGCCGGCCACGTCCTTGGCCGCCGGCCAGGGCAGGCGCCGCTCGGCCACCGGACGGGCCGGCTCGCCTTCGAAGTCGAGGACGAACCAGCCGGCGTCAGCCCGCATGACCTGGCCCAGGTGGAGATCCCCATGGACCCGGACGGAAGGCACCTCTTTGAGGACCACCACCCGACGGGCCAGCGCTTCCGCCCGCAGGCGCACGTCAGCGCCCAGCCTCAGTCGATCGACCTGTTGGACCAGGGCGTCCGCCCACTCCGACAGTGACGGCGGATGCACGCCAAAGGCCTTGCCTAGGGCGATGTGCATCCGGGCCGTCATCTCCCCGATGCGCCTGGCCTCGGAGGCGAAGTCCCCGCCGGCGACAGCCGGATCTTCCTCCTCCGAGGCGTAGAGATCGCGAAGCGAGGTCAGGGCCAGGGCCCAGCCCTCGCTGCCCCCGGCCAGGAACTCCTGGGCCACTGCCAGGTCGTAGTCATCCCGGCTCCACACCCCGAGTGGGGAGGCCAGGTGGTTGAAGCCGACCTGGTCGAGACCGGTGGAGACCTCCACGTCGGGGTTGGGGCCCAGCTGCAGCCGGCGGAACAGCTTGAGGATGACCTTCTGACCCAGCACCACCGAGGAGTTGGACTGCTCCGCTCCCACCGGGCGGACGATGGCGTCCTCCACCCCGGTAACGTCCATGGTGGCGGCCAGGTGCTTCACGATGTCGGCGTCGGCCAGCCCGTCGTAGGCAAACCACGCCTTCCCGCCGGACGCGAAGACCCCCAGCACGTCGCGCTCGCCCAGGTCGAGAGGCTCGTCCTCGGGACGCAGGCCGATCAGGAGCTGGTAGAGGTCACCGTGGCGGCGCACCAGGAGCCACAGGGTGGGGGGCTCAAAGCCGTCCAGCAACTCGGCCTTCTCGACCGAGACTTTCCCGCCGGGATCGGCCGCCGCCCAGCGCTGGCGTGCGATGTAGGGCTCCAGCAAAGGAGTGATGCCGCTCAGCAGGTCCTCGGCCTTCACAACGTCTCCTCCTGTACCTCGATCAGGTCGAACCAGTAGAAGGCGTAGGGCGCCAGGGTCACGAAGTAGGGCAGCGCCCCCACGCGGGGGAATGGCACCCGACCCAGTAGCTCCACCGGGGTCCGCCCCTCCCAGCGTCCGAGGGCGAGCTCGCAGGGCTGGGCGAAGCGGGACAGGTTGTTGACACAGAGCACCACGTTCTGATGGCCCGCCTCGTCCTCATGACTACGGACGTAGGCCAGCACCGAAGGGTTCTCGGCCGGGAGGACCTCGAAGGCGCCGGTCCCGAACACCGGGTGCTGGCGTCGAACGTCCAGCATGCGGCGCATCCACTGCAGGAACGAGCTCGGATTGCGCATCTGGGCTTCAACGTTCACTCCCGAGAACCCGTAGACCGGATCCATGAGCGGGGGCAGGTAGAGCTGGGCGAAGTCGGCCCGGCTGAAGCCGGCGTTGCGGTCGGGGGACCACTGCATCGGCGTGCGCACACCGTCGCGGTCACCGAGATAGATGTTGTCCCCCATGAGCAACTCGTCTCCGTAGTAGAGGATGGGGCTGCCCGGCAGGGAGAAGAGCATGGCGTGGAGCAACTCGGCCACCCGGCGGTCGTTCTCCACCAACGGGGCCAGGCGCCGACCGATGCCGATGTTGCGGCGCATGCGCGGGTCCTTGGCGTACTCCGCGTACATGTAGTCGCGTTCCTCATCGGTGACCATTTCCAGGGTCAGCTCATCGTGGTTGCGCAGGAAGATGCCCCATTGGCAGCCCTGGGGGATGTCGGGGGTCTGAGCGAGGATCTCGGTGATGGGATAGCGCTGCTCCCGACGCACGGCCATGAACATGCGGGGCATGAGGGGGAAGTGGAAGCACATGTGGCACTCATCGCCATCCCCGAAGTAGTCGACCACGTCCGCCGGCCACTGGTTGGCCTCGGCCAAGAGGACCTTATTGGGATGGGAAGCATCGACCTCGGCGCGGAGCCGCTTCAGATAATTGTGGGACTCGAGCAGATTCTCCCCGTTGCTGCCGTCCCGCTCGAAGAGATAGGGGACGGCGTCGAGGCGGAAGCCGTCCAGGCCGACGTCGAGCCAGAACTTGACCACGTCGATCATGGCGTCGGCCACGGCGGGATGGTCGAAGTTGAGGTCGGGCTGGTGGGAGAAGAAGCGGTGCCAATAGTACTGCTGGCGGGTCTGGTCGAAGGTCCAGTTCGACTTCTCCGTATCGACGAAGATGATGCGGGCTTCGGGCCAGCGCTGGTCATCATCGCTCCACACGTACCAGTCGGCCTTGGGGTTGGTGCGGTCCTGGCGCGACTCCTGGAACCAGGGGTGCTGATCGCTGGTGTGGTTCATGACCAGGTCGGCTATGACCCGGATGCCCCGGCGGTGGGCTTGCTCCACCAGCTCGACGGCGTCGGCCAGATCCCCGTACTCGGGCAGGATGGTGAAGAAGTCGCTGATGTCGTAACCGCCGTCGCGCAGCGGAGACTGGTAGAAGGGCAACAGCCACAGGCAATCGACGCCCAGCCAGCTGAGGTAGTCGAGCTTGCTGGTCAGGCCCTTGAGGTCACCGGTGCCGTCGTCGTTGGCATCGTAGAAGCCCCGCACCAGGACCTCGTAGAACACGGAGTGCTGGAACCACGGTGCCGGGCCGGCGGCGGCTGCTCCTCCCGGCCCGGCTCCGGCCGGGCTCTCGGCCGCCGGCCGACCCGGCACCGGGTCCTTCACGGCCGGACGACGGGGCCGGCGGGGCCGCGGTGGCGCGCCGGAACCGCCGGTGGGAGGAATGGTCACGGCCGGTCAGGCCCGCCGTAGATGCAGGATGTGGGCCGGGGTTTCCGCCGGATCGAGCCGTATGTAGGACTCCGGGCCGCGCCACACGAAGGTCTGGCCGCTGAGTTCGTCATGGGCCTCATAGGGCTGGTCCCACGGCAGTCCGAGGGCACCCAGGTCGATCCAAAGGGTTGTCTCCGCGATGGCGTGGGGGTCGAGGTTGACCACCATCAGCATGACATCGGAACGATCGTCGGCGTGCTTGGAGTAGGCCAACACGGCTGGGTTGGCGCTGTGGTGGAAGGTGACATTGCGCAGCCAGTCGAAGGCCGGGTGCCGGCGACGCACGGCATTGATCAGGCCGATGAATGGGGCGATCGACTCGGGGTCATCCCAGTCCCGCTCCCTCAACTCGTACTTCTCCGAATACAGGTACTCCTCGTTGGTCTCCGAGGCGGGTTCGTTCTCGCCCAACTCGTAGCCGCTGTAGATGCCGTAGGAGGGGACAAGGGTGGCGGCCAGCACCAGGCGCATTCGGAACGCCGAAGGGGGCCCGTCGCGCAGCGCGCCGGAGAGGATGTCAGGAGTGTTGGGCCAGAAGTTGGGCCGCATGTAGTCCGCCGTCGAGCCCTGGGTGAGCTCGGTGACGTACTCCGTCAGCTCCTCGGCCGTCTCGCGCCAGGTGAAGTAGGTGTAGCTCTGGGTGAAGCCGACCTCGGCCAGCCTGGCCATGACCTTGGGCCGGGTAAAGGCCTCGGCCAGGAGGATGACCCCGGGATCGACGGCCTGGATCTGGGGGATGAGCCACTCCCAGAAGGCGATGGGCTTGGTATGGGGATTATCGACCCGGAAGATGCGGACCCCGAAGCCCATCCAGTGCAACAGGACGTCCCGGCAGGCTTCCCAGAGGGCAAGGCGGTCCTCCTCCCGCTCGGGCCAGAAGTTGATCGGGAAGATGTCCTGGTAGCGCTTGGGCGGGTTTTCGGCGTAGGCGATGGAGCCATCCGGACGCAGATGGAACCATTCGGGGTGGTCCCGCACCCAGGGATGGTCCGGGCTGCACTGCAGGGCATAGTCCAGGGCGACTTCCAGGGCGAGTTCACCGGCCCGGGCCATGAAGGCACGCAGGTCGTCCTCGTCCCCGAGGTCGGGGTGGATGGCGTCATGTCCCCCCGCCTCCGAGCCAATGGCCCAAGGGCTGCCCGGGTCGTCCGGTCCGGCCACCAGGGTGTTGTTGCGGCCCTTGCGGAAGGACAGCCCGATGGGATGGATGGGGGGCAGGTAGACGATGTCGAATCCCATGTCGGCCACCGCCGCCAGACGCTCCCCGGCGCCCCGGAGGCCCCCCTCCGAGCGGGGGAAGAGCTCGTACCAGGCTCCCCGCAGGGCCAAGGGACGGTCCACGTGCAGCCGGAAGGACGCCGAGCGGGTCAGGTCAGGCGAACCCTGGGGCCCAGCCATTGCCGCGGCCACCTCGGCGTCCAAGGCGGGGGCCAGGCGCTCAGGGGCGGAGGCGTCCTTGTCCCGCAGGGCCCCGACGGCGGCATCGATGGCGGCGGCGGCGCCGGCGGCCGAGGGGCCTCGGGACCGGGGCCCTGGCCGGCGGGACTCGAGCAGCCTGGCCCCCTCCTCCAGTTCCAGGTCCACCTCCTGGCCGGCCGAGAGCTTTGTTGTGACCCGGTGCCGCCACGTCGAGTAACGGTCGGCCCAGGCCTCGACCACGAACTCATGGAGGCCGACTTCGGTCGGGCGCAGGGTTCCCTCCCACTCATCATTGAGCGTCTCATACAGTTCGGTGTCCTCCCACCGACCCCCGATACGGCGCCACCGGACCCGGGCGGCCAGGATGTCGTGGCCGTCCTTGAATAGGTCGGCGGTCACCCGCACGGCTTCGCCCACCACCGCCTTGGCCGGGAAGCGATTGGGCGTGGAGGGGCGTACGGAGTCCACCACGATGCGGCCGATCACCCATCTGGCCTACCACGACTGGTCCCGATCCGAAACCGGGACGGCGCCGATAGGGTCGGGGACGATGCGCGCCCTCCACAGCTTCACCGTGCGGCCCAGGCTCCCCGAGGCCCTCCAGCCGCTGCAGGAGCTGGCCATGAACCTGCGCTGGTCCTGGGACGGCCGCACCCGGGATCTGTTCCGCTGGGTCGACCCCCTGGCCTGGCAGGAGACCGACGGGGATCCCCTGGCCGTCCTGGGCCGGGTCGGTCACGACCGACTGGAGGAACTCGACCGGGATCCCGCCTTCAAGGCCTTCATGGCCGAGGTCTACTCGGACCTCCAGCGCTACCTGAGCTCGGCTTTCTGGTTCCAGAACCGGGCCGACAGCCCGCTGCGCTCGGTGGCCTACTTCAGCCCCGAGTTCGGCATATCCGAGGCCGTTCCCCAGTACTCGGGCGGACTCGGCGTCCTGGCGGGGGACCACCTGAAAGCGGCCAGCGACCTCGGCGTGCCCCTGGTCGGGGTGGGCCTGCTGTACCGCCAGGGCTATTTCCGCCAGAGCCTGGACGAGGACGGCTGGCAGCGGGAGCGCTTCCCCGACCTGGACCCCCACGCCATGGCCCTGCGCCTCGTCCCGGGGGTAAGGGTCAGCGTCAAGCTGGCCCGCCAGAGCCTGGTGGCCCAGGTGTGGCGGGCCGATGTCGGACGGGTGAGGCTCTACCTGCTCGATTCGGACGTGGATGAGAACGGTCCCGAGGAGGCCGGGGTCACCGACCGCCTGTATGGGGGAGGGACCGAGCACCGCCTCCGCCAGGAGATCCTCCTCGGCATCGGCGGCGTGCGGGCCCTCGAGGCCCTGGGGGAGAAGCCGCAGGTCTTCCACAGCAACGAGGGCCACGCCGGCTTCCTGGGCCTGGAGCGGATCCGGCGCCTGGTGGTCGAGGAGGGCCTGAGCTTCCCCGAGGCGGTGGAGGCGGTACGGGGAGCCTCGGTCTTCACCACCCACACCCCGGTGCCCGCCGGCATCGACCGGTTTCCCGCCGAGCTAATGGAGAAGTACTTCGCCTCCTGGGCCAAGGAGAGCGGAGTCAGCTTCGAGGCCCTGATGGAACTGGGCCACGACCCCGGGGAGGAGGCATCAGCCCCGTTCAACATGGCGGTGATGGGCCTGCGCCTCTCGGGCCTGGCCAATGCCGTTTCCAAGCTGCACGGCCGGGTCAGCCGCTCCATGTTCTCCAGCCTGTGGCCTGAGGTCCCCGAGGACGAGGTCCCCATCACCTCGGTCACCAACGGCGTGCACAGCGCCAGCTGGACCAGCCCGGAGATGTCCGCCTTCCTCACCCGCCATGTTCTGCCGGCCTGGAGCGAAGCGCCGGCCGCGGCGTGGGACCGGTTGGACGACGTGAGCGACTACGAGCTGTGGCGGGTCAGGGAACAGACCCGGGACCGGCTGGTCTCGACCGTTCGGGAACGGACGCGGCGCGCCATGCAACGCCGGGGCGTCGGGCCCGATGGCCTGGCCTGGACCGCCGACATCCTCGATCCCCGGATCCTCACCATCGGTTTTGCCCGCCGCTTCGCCACCTACAAGCGGGCCACCCTGCTCATGTCCGACCCGGAGCGCCTCAAGGCCCTGCTGACGTCACCGGATCGTCCGGTCCAGATGGTCTTTGCGGGTAAGGCCCATCCCGCCGATGACGCCGGCAAGGAGTTGATCCGTCAGGTGGTTGACTTTGCCGCCGATCCGGAGGTGCGCCACCGCTTCGCCTTCGTCGAGGACTACGACATGGCCATCGCCCGGGCGCTCACCCAGGGCGCCGACGTGTGGTTGAACACTCCCCGCCGGCCCCTGGAGGCCTGTGGGACCAGCGGACTCAAGGCCAGCCTCAACGGCGGCCTCAACTGCTCGATTCTGGACGGCTGGTGGGACGAGTGCTTCGACGGGGCCAATGGGTGGGCGATCGCCTCGGCCGAGGCGGAGGCGGATCTGGAACACCGGGACGCCACCGAAGCGGCCAGCCTGTTCTCGCTGCTCGAACATCACATCGTTCCGCTCTTCTACGACCGCAGCGACCACGCTGTGCCCCAACGATGGGTGGCCAAGGTGAGGGCGTCGCTGCGCAGCCTGGGTCCCTTTGCCGCCGCCAGCCGGATGGTGTGCGACTACGTCGAGCAGATCTACGAGCCGGCGGCGGCCAGGTCCGATGACCTGTCCCGGGACGGCTGCCGTCGGGCCAAGGAGCTGTCCTCCTGGAAAACGCGGGTTCGCCAGGGCTGGCCGGCGGTAGCGGTGCGGTCCGTCATCCCCGATGAGACCAGCGCCGATCTTGGCGGAGTCCGCCGGGTCGAGGCCGAGGTTGATCTCGGCAGCTTGACCACCGACGACATACGGGTCGAGCTCATCCACGGCCACGTCGGCCACAACGATGAGTTGAGCGACACCCGCCGGGTCGCCATGGCGCCGACCGGGCCGGCCGCAGGCGGCGCCGCCGCCTTCTCCGGCCAGTTCACCTGCGACGCCACCGGGCGCTACGGCTTCACCGTCAGAGTGGTGCCCAGCCATCCCGACCTGGTGTGGCCCGAGGACATGGGCTTCGCCACCTGGGCCGACCGCAGCCGCTGAGGCTGGGGGCTTGGAGCTGGGGGCTGGGCGCTTGGGCTGACCCGGCCGGCCGGCTAGCCCTCCTCGGTCAGCGCGGCGGCCGCCGTGTATGGATCGATGCGCCGTTCGAGCAGGTCGGCCAGGAGCTCCTTGTAGCGGCCGTCCTCCAACCGGGCCCAGGCCCGGGCCTCCAGCTGGCGCAGGACGATCTCCCGGAGCTCCTCCTCCAGGCGACGCTCCCGCCGCCGGGCCAGGCTCCCGTCCGCCTCCTGGGCGGCCCGGTGGCTCTCGATGGCCGACCAGACCTCCCCAACATTGGAACCGGTGCTGGCCACGCACGACACGATCGGCGGGGTCCAGGCGCTCGGCGCCGACATCTCCAGCATGCGGCGCAGGTCCTGTTCGGTCTCCCGCACGCCCTCCCGGTCGGCCTTGTTGATGACGAAGACGTCGGCAATCTCCAGCAGCCCGGCCTTATTGGCCTGCACGGCGTCGCCCCACCCGGGGTTCACGACCACCACGGTCGTATCCGCCGCCCCGGCTATCTCCACCTCCACCTGGCCGACGCCCACCGTCTCCACCAGCACCAGGGGCAAGCCCACGGCCTCCAGGGCCCGGATCGCTTCCCGGGTGGCCAGCGACAGTCCGCCCAGATGGCCCCGGCTGGCCATGGAGCGGATGAAGACCCCTGCATCAAGGGCGTGGTCCTGCATGCGCACCCGGTCCCCGAGGATGGCGCCCCCCGAATACGGCGAAGACGGATCCACCGCCAGCACCCCCACCTCTCCCCCACCCTGGCGGATGGTTGCGATCAGGCGATCAGTGAGCGTCGACTTGCCCGCCCCGGGGGCTCCGGTGAGACCGACGGCGTATCCGCCCCCCGATTCGGCGAAGGCCAGCCTCCCCACGGTCCGCGCCTCCTCCCCGCCCCGCTCGATGACGGAGAGCATCCGGGCCAAAGCAGTCCGATCCCCCTCCCTGGCCGCCTTGAACAGGGCTTCGGGGTCGCGCCGGATCGGTCGCGGGGGCACTGGCACCCGGTCAGTATGGCGGGCCGGGGATCACCCAATTGGCAACCGTGCCTCGCTACCGTAGATCGGTGGACAGCTGGGAGATAACCCGGGTGAGCCCGCTGCCGGTCCTGGCGGAAACCGCCCCCGCCCGCCCGGACTCCCGGGCCTGGATCGAGGCCGAGATAGCTGAGTGGCTGAGCGAGGCCGATGAGGAGGCCTCGGCCATCATCGACCGGGCCCGGGCCGAGGCCCTGCGTTGTGAGCTGGCCGGGCACGAGGAGCTCGAGCGCCTGAGAGAAGAGGCGGTCAAGGTCCGTATGGCCACGGCCGAGCGGGTGGCCCGCCGGCTCAACGAGGCCCGCTTCGAGGCCGATCAGTTGCTGGCCGAGGCCGGGATGCAGGCCGAGGCGATGGTCGGCCAGGCCCGGGACCTCATCCGTGAGCTGGTGGCCGAGGTCGAAGCCGCCGTCGGCCCCGCTCTGGCGGCCGGGTCCGCCTCGCGCCTCCAGGAACTCCTGGGCGCAGAGAGCCTGGCCCTGCCCGGCCGGTCGGGCGTCCTCGACCTGTCCGGCGCCGTCCTGCTCGAGCGCCTGCCCCCCGTTGCCCCGGCCACGCTCCTGGCCCTGCCCGTTGTCAGCGGCGCCGGCGGCGGGGTGGATGACATAGTTCCGGCCGCCCCCATCCGGCCGGCCTGGTGGGACCGCTTAGTGGATCTGGTACGCAGAGCGGCCTGACCTGGGTATCGTCCGCCCATGGGCGACGGCACCAGATCACCTGACCGCAACCTGGCCATGGAGCTGGTCCGGGTCACGGAGGCGGCAGCCATGGCCGGCGCCCGCTGGATGG